>CALLFD010000196.1 GCA_937997605.1 uncultured Collinsella sp.
ATCAAGAAGCCCAAGATGGCAGCGGCGATAGCGCCGACCACGATGCTGATGATCAGACGCATCGGATCGGAGGGAACGGCGCTCTCCAGCGCGACGGCGGTGACGATGCCCGTGTAGGCGCCGACACTCATAAAGCCCGCATGGCCCAGCGACAGGTCGCCCGCGATGCCGACGACAAGGTTGAGGGAAATGGCCATGACGATGTAGGCCGTAATAGGAACCAACTGACCAGCAATCATGCGCGGGATCATGTGGTTGGACTGCATAAAGAACACGATGGCGAACGCCACAACGCACATGGCGTACGTAACAAAGTCGTGACGCGTCTGCTTGTCTTTAAGAAACTTCATAACGCTCACCTACACCTTCTCGGGGACGTACTTGCCCAAGAGGCCGGCAGGCTTGACGAGCAGGACGATGATCAAAACACCAAAGACGATGGAGTTGGCAAGGCTCGTGGAAATGTAAGCCTGCGCCATCGCCTCGATGATGCCGATGAGAATGCCACCGACAAAAGCGCCGGGGATGGAGCCGATGCCACCGAAGACAGCGGCGTCGAAGGCCTTGATGCCAGGCATAGCACCCGTCGTGGGCTGCAGCACCGGCGAGTAGGAGCACAGCAGCACGCCGGCGATGGCGGCAAGGGCAGAGCCGATGGCAAACGTCATCGAAATGGTGCGGTTGACGTTGATGCCCATGAGCTGAGCGGCAGCCTTGTCCTCGGACACGGCGCGCATGGCCTTGCCCATCTTGGTCTTACCTGTAAAGAACATCAGGCCGGCCATGATAACCAGGCAGGCGACGATGGTGACGAGCGAGACGGCGCTCACGTTGAACTTGGCCAAGAACTCCGGCACCTGGAAGGTGACGAGCGAAGTGAAGTTCTTGGGCGTGGCGCCCCACAGAAGCTGCGCGGCGTTCTGCAGGAAGTAAGACACGCCGATAGCCGTGATCAGAACGGCCAGCGGGCCTGCTTGGCGCAGCGGCTTGTATGCCAGACCCTCGATGAGAACACCGAGAACGGTACAGACCACACAAGAAAGAATTACAGATGCCCAGCCCGGAAGGCCGAGATACGACGTGGCACAGAACGAGACATAGGCACCGACCATGATGACATCGCCGTGAGCGAAGTTCAGCATCTTGGCGATACCGTAGACCATGGTGTAGCCCAACGCGATGATGGCGTAGACGCTGCCCATGGACAGGCCGTTGACCAGGTATTGGATAAAGACCGTCATGTTCCACATCCCCCTTTCGAATAGGTTTCCAGTTAATGTATGAAACAGGGACGTTACACTGTCCCTAGATACCAAGCAAGCAGGGAAGGCCAAAACCTCCCCTGCTTGGGATCAAAACCGCTCTATGTAAGGCGGCCAATTAGGCCTGTACGTACTTGCCATCGGTGATGACGTACGCCGTGGGCTCCTTCTGGACCTGGCCCTTGTCGTTCCAGGAGAGCTTGCCAGTCAGGCCGTCAACAGTAATGTTGCGCATAGCCTCGGGAAGCTTCTCGGCAACCTCGGTGGGATCGGCGTCGACACCCAGGCCGGCCTCCTTGAGAGCCTCGACCACAGCATGCACGCCGTCGTAGGCGTCGGCGGCAAACTGGTCGGGGGTATCGCCGTACTTATCTTTGTAAGCGTTGACGAAGTCGGCGTTCTTCTCGTCGTCGGCGGAAAACGGGGTCATGAGCAGCAGACCCTCGGCAAGAGAGGTGTCGAAGCCCTCAACGCCCAGGATGCCATCCATGCCGTCGCAGCCCATCATCTTGACGTCGTAGCCCATGTCCTTGGCGTTCTTGAGCAGGACGGACGCCGGCGTGTAGTAGATCGGCGCAAAGATCATGGTGGCGCCTGCCTGCTTGGCCTTGGTCAGCTGGTTGGTAAAGCTCGTGGCGGAGTCGTCCTTAAAGGTCTCCTCGTCGACAATCTCAAGCTTAGACTTAGCGGCCTGGGCCTTAAAGGAATCTGCGATGCCCGAAGAATAGGCGTCGCCGGAGTTATAGAACAGCACGAACTTCTCGTTCGCATACTTCTGCGCCAGGAACTTGGCAGCGTTGACACCTTGGTTGGGGTCGGTAAAGCAAACCTGGAAGACGCAATCCTTGCCCTTGGTAACGTCCTCGGAGGACGCGGACGGGGTAATCATGAACGTCTCGGGGTCGTTACCGCACTCAGCAGCAACGGCGACCGACGCACCCGTGGTGGTCGGACCGACAAGGGCCTGCATGCCCCAGTCGAGCAGGGTGTTGAAGGCGTTGACGGCCTTCTCGCCGTCAGCCTGGTCGTCCTCGGCCTTGCTGACAAGCGGCAGCTCCTTGGTCGAGAAATCCTTGCAGCCAAGCTCGACAGCCTGTGTAACGGACTTGCCGTAGGACGCGTTGGCACCGGTCAGCGGGCCGATGGTGCCGATCTTAAACGAAGCGTCGCCCGACGCGGAACCGCTGTCGCCGCCGTTGGAGGAGCAGCCAGCTAGAATGGACATCGCCCCCAGACCTGCTGCGCTCGCGATAACGCTCCTGCGATTCATAACAGGGTTCAATGACTTACCGGTGAGGCTCGACATGCGGCTCTCCTCTCAAATCTCGTCGGGTTTCGGTTACCCGACAGGCCATCCTTCGCCGTGTTCGGCGTTCGCAAAATAGTAGACGCTTTAGTTGAGAAAAGTGGCGATTATTTCAACTTTTCTTTTGTTTTGTCCATTTATCCATAATTCTGCGTATTCCTGTCGGTTTATGCAGTTTAGCCACTTTATTGTGTGAAAGTAATGTTTCCGTTCTGTTACAGGCGTCCTTGCCCTGAATAAAACGGCCCGCCGGTCTCGATGTATATGCACTTAGGCGGCGATGTACTTACCGTCCTGAATCACATAGGCCGTAGCAGGCTTTTCGACCTGACCTTCGTCATTCCACGTTAGCTCGCCGGTCAGGCCGTCGATCTTGATCTTGCGCATGGCCTTGGCAAGGTCGCCGGCAATGTCGGCGCCGTCGGCCGTAAGGTCGATGCCCGCTTTATCGATAGCCTCGACGATTGCGTGGACGCAATCGTAGGCGTCGGCGGCAAACTGGTTAGGCGTCTCGTCGTAGGCGTCCTTATATGCCTTGACGAAGTCGGCATTCTTCTCGTCGTCGGCAGAGAACGGGGTCATAAGCAGCACGCCCTCGGCAAGAGAGGTATCGAAGCCTTCCACAGAGAGCAAGCCATCCATGCCGTCGGTACCCATGAGCGTCATGTCGTAGCCCATGTCCTTGGCGTTCTTGAGCAAAACGGACGCCGGCGTGTAATAGATCGGGGCAAAGATAAGCGTGGCGCCGGTCTCCTTGGCCTTGGTCAGCTGGTTGGTAAAGCTCGTGGAAGAGTCGTCCTTAAAGGTCTCGGTATCGACGATATCGAGCTTGGACGCCTTGGCCTGCTCGGCAAAGGCGTCGGCAACGCCCGAGCTATACGTATCGCCGGAGTTGTAGAACAGGGCGATCTTGGCATCCGCGTACTTCTCGGCCAAGAACTTCGCGGCGCTGGCGCCCATGGTGGGATCGGTGAAGCAAACCTGGAAGACCGTGGTCTTATCCTTGGTGACGTCGAGCGACGAGGCCGAAGGCGTGACCATGAGCATATCGTCGGCGATCTCGCCCGAGACGGCGACGGCGGCACCGGTGGTAACGGGGCCGACGAGTGCCTGCATGCCCCAGTCGCACAGGGTATTGAAGGCGTTGATGGCCTTCTCACCGTCGGCGACATCGTCCTCGGACTTAAGCGAGAGTTTGAGGTCCTTGGTCGAGAAATCCTTGGCGGCGAGCTTGGCACCCTTCTCGGCCGAAACGCCATAGGTTGCCGCGGCGCCGGTCAGAGGGCCGATGACACCGATCTTGAAGGTCTTGCCGTCATCGGCGGAGCCGCCATCCGAGCCACCCGACGAGCAACCAGCGAGTGCGGCGGCGGTGCCGAGCGCCGCGGCGCCGGCGAGAAAGTTCCTACGGCTGAGCGTGCTGTTGATGTTGAACATGGTGTCCCCCTTTTTTCGCTGGCCGCGGTGCGGCCGTCTTGCGGTACGGGGCAAACCTTATGGCGCAAACGTTGACAGTTTGTTACGGAGTTTCGTTTGTAGCGAGCATGTTTCCAATGTTTCCGCAGCGTTTCGGGGGTGCCGTTTTGTGCGACTCCTGTTGCCTGGCGAGCACGCGCCCTCGGTTCACGCTAGAATGCACTCAACCTTTAAGCGGTTAATCCATCCATAAGATGCACGAAGGAGCTATCTATGAGCGAACCCCTGCGCACCGTGAACGTCGGCCTCATCGGTCTGGGAACCGTCGGCGGCGGCGTGGCCCGTCTGATCAAGAGCCACCACGATGAGTACCTGGCAGCCTACGGCATCGACCTTAAGCTGACCCGCGCCTGCGCGCTTGCTTGGGAGCAGGCCGAGGCAGCCGGTATTGAGCATGAGGCCTTTACGAGCGACTGGCACGACGTCGTCACCGACCCCGCCGTCGACATCGTCGTCGAGCTGATCGGCGGCGAGCACCCCGCGACCGAGATCTTTACCACCGCCTTCGAGAACGGCAAGCACGTCGTCTCTGCCAACAAGGCCCTGCTGGGCCGTCATGTCGAGACGCTCGCCGAGAAGGCGCGCGCATGCGGCGTGCAGATTAAGTGCGAGGCCAGCTGCGGCGGCGGCATCCCCATCGTGAGCACGCTCGAGCACGACTTGGTGGGCAACAAGATCCTGACCATCGCCGGCATTCTCAACGGCACCACCAACTACATCTTGTCGCGCATGGACGCCGAGGGCGCCGATTACGCCGACGTGCTCGCCGACGCCCAGGCCAAGGGCTACGCCGAGGCCGACCCGTCCGCCGACGTCGACGGCTTCGACGCCGCCAGCAAGACGGCGATCCTCGCCTCCATCGGTTTTGGCACCCGCGTTACCACCGACGATGTGTACCAGCAGGGTATCCGTACCATCGGCGCCGAGGACATCGCCCAGGCCCGCGAGCTCGGCTACACCATTAAGCTGCTCGGCATCGCCCGCAACACCGACGCCGGCGTCGACGTCCGCGTTCATCCCACGCTGATCCCCGCCGACCACATGCTTGCCAAGGTCAACGGCGCCATGAACGCCGTCTACGTGGTAGGCGACGCCGTGGGCGAGACCATGTTCTACGGTGCCGGCGCAGGCTCCTTCCCCACCGCGAGCGCCGTCGTGGGCGATATCCTGTCGCTCTCCGAGCAGATCAGCCGCGGTGTGGCTCCGCTGCCCGAGATTGAGCCCTATGGTCACAACCTCGCCTTTAAGCCCATGGACGAGCTCCAGACTAAGTACTATGTGCGCCTGAAGGTCGCCGACCGCGTGGGCGCCCTGTCCGAGACGGTCGACATCTTTGCCAAGCACAACATCTCGATCTCGCTCATCAACCAGGTCGAGGACGGCAAGTCGGGCGCCAGCGATACCTGCTCGGTCATCTTCCTGACGCACCGCGCGCTCGAGAAGGACGTCCAGGCTGCCGCCGCCGAGCTTGCC
>CALLFD010000197.1 GCA_937997605.1 uncultured Collinsella sp.
CCGAGACCATCGAAAGGCCCAGGCCCATGGCCTCGACAAACAAGGCGTAGCCAAAGAGACCCATAACGATGGAGGGCACCGAGGCCAAAGCATCGGCAGCATAACGGATGAGCTCGACGACCTTGCCCTGTTTGGCGTACTCGGCCAGATAGACGGCCGCTAGCACGGCGACCGGCGTACAGATGAGCATGGCGAGCGCCGTCACGTAGATGGTCGAGACAATCGTAGGCCAAATGCCGCCCTCGGCGTTGACACCCTGGGGCCAACCGAAGATAAAGTCGAGCGAAATATGCGGTAAGCCATTAACAACCACGTAGGCAATGATAGCGACCAGCACAAGCGTGGTGATGTAGGCCGCGGCGCGGAACACGCCGAGCATGATCTTGTTTGACAGGTCCTTGTTGATACGGCCCTTCTTACCGTGGGAAAGGGCACGCTTGATGCGCTCGCGCGACGAGGTCGTATCGACCGTCGTGTCAACGGAATCGGACATAGCCTACCCCCTCTTCTTCTTGGAAATCAGACGGACGATGCCCACCAGCATGGCGGAGATGATAAACAGGACCACGCCCATGCCGAACAGAGCCGAGCGGTGCAGGCCCGAGGAATAGCTCATGTCGAGCGCGATCTGGCTCGTGAGCGTCGAGATGGGGCTCGCAATGCTGTCGGGAATAACCGGAGCGTTACCCACGACCATGAGCACGGCCATGGTCTCACCGATGGCACGGCCCATACCCAGCACGATGGCATCAACGATACCCAGTTTGGCGGCAGGTAGCACGACCTTATAGATGGTCTGCCACTTAGTAGCACCCATGGCATACGATGCCTCGCGAATGCCCATGGGAATGGAATTGAGGGCATCGATGGTAAGCGTCGTGATGGTAGGGACGATCATGATGGCGAGCACAAACCACGCCGTCAGCGCACCAAAACCAAGGCCGCCGGTCAGTTGTGCGATAAACGGGCGGATGATGATCATGCCAAAGAAGCCGTAGATGATGGAGGGTATGCCCGCCAGCAGGTCAACGGCGGGGCTGATGAGCTTGCGCACGCGCTTGCTGGCAATCTCAACCAGGTAAACGGCCGTACCCACGCCCAGCGGCACGCCCATGGCGAGCGCACCGACGGTCACCAGACCCGAGCCGGCAAGCAGCGACAAGATGCCGTAGTGGCCCTCGGAAGGCGCCCACGTAAAGCTAAAGAAGTCCGCCAGACCGATGTCAGTAAAGACGGGCAGCGCCGAGTACGTGGTAAAGACAAAAATCAGGATGACGGTAACGACCGCCAAGAACGCGCAGGCAAAGAAGATCCACTGCAGCGCCTTCTCCTTGATATAGGTACTGTGCGATACGAGCGCCAGCTCGCGCTTCTTGGGCGTCTGAACATTCTGCTCAGTCTGGGAGTTTTCCTGTGCTTCCATGCTACTCACTCCCCTTCTCGTCGTTGGTGACGGGAATAAAGCCCGCCTCGCGAATCTGCTTGTCCATCTTTTCGGACGTCACGTAGTCGATGTAATCCTGCGCCTGCTGCGAAGGCGCACCCTTCACAAAGAAGTAAAGGTCGCGTGAGATGGGATAGCCGCCGCTCGCGACCGTCTTCTCGGACGCCTCAACATGATTGACCGAGACGGCCTTGACCGAGGTCTTGGCGTTGAGGCTATCGACGAAGCCCAGCGAAATGTAGCCAATGGCACCGCGCGAACGAGATACCACGTCGCGCACCTGGCCCGTGCCCGAAAGAACGGCCGAGCGGCGATCGAACGGGGTGCCGTCCATCACGATGGTGCGGAAGGCCTCACGCGTGCCGGACGCCTCATCTCGGTTGATAACCTGAATCCTCAGGTCCTCGCCACCGACCTCTTTCCAATTGGTAATCTTGCCGGCGTAGATATCGCGGAGCTGCTCGGTCGAGAGGTTATCGACGGGGTTATCGTCGTTCACGATGACCGCAATACCGTCGTGGGCAATGACGATGGGAGTCAGGCCCAGATCCAGTTCGTCGGCATTGAGTCCACGGGAGGAGCTGGCGATATCGGCCGTGCCGGCGCTGACGGCCTCGATGCCAGCGGAAGAACCCAAACCGGAAACGAGCACGTCGATGCCGGTCTCCTCCTTAAAGCCCTCGGCCGCAATCTCGGCGATAGGAAGGCAGGTCGTGGAGCCAGCGACGGTAATGGAAGAGGTAGAAGATCCCGAAGAACAGGCGCACAGCGTAAGCGTAAGCACAGCGGCGCTCAGGACCGATACGATCTTTCTCATAGCATCACGCCGATCGCAGCATGGCGCCCACAGGTGCCGTTCTCGTTACGGTAGGAATAAAAGCGGTCGTTCTGACGCACAGTCGAAAGCTGGGTATCCACGATATTATCCGCGTCGACACCGACATCTACCAGCGCCTCGCAAATGGCAGCGGAAAGATTGAGCATGCGAGAGGTGCTCGCATCGATGCACGAGAACTCGGCGGCAAAGCGATCCATGAGTTCCTGGGATACCTCATATTCGTCACCCAAGATATGGGGGCCGATATAGGCGGAAACGTCGCTCGCATCGCAGCCGGCAGCATCGCAAAGCGCCTGGCACGCCTTGGCGGAAATACGTGCAATCGTGCCCTTCCAACCGGAGTGCACCACGGCAAATCCGCCAGGGGCCACCAGCACCACGGGAACGCAGTCGGCAAAGCAGAGCAGCACGGGCACGTTATGCGCCGTACAGACGATGGCATCGCAGCCCTCGGCAATCTGCTCGCGGACGTCCTCAAGGTCATCGGCGCCGTTCGAGGTCACCGCAACGATATGGTCACCATGGACCTGATTGGGAACGAGCAGGTTGTGCTCGCACTCGGCGGCACCCATAGCCTCGAGCGCGCGACGACGATTTTCTTGAACAGCAAAGGGGTCATCGCCAACATGCGAGCCCAAGTTGAGTGAGGAGTACGCATCTTCGGAAACGCCACCGGCACGCTCGGTGAAGGCAAAGCGAACATCGGATGTCGCGCCTTCCACCAACGTAACTCCATCATGGTCGACACGCGAAACGTTGTCCGCACGTGCTGACATACTAAAGCCTCCTAATAACACAAGTACGCGGCGTCGCCGCTACAGCCCGCGTTTATACGGCTGTCATACTTCTTTAAAGGATACCTGCTGCACTGGAGGCAATCGTAAAGGGAACGTAAGGAGATTGGAGGTTCTAGTTTACAAAGTCGAAATAAAAAGGGCGCGTCCATACGGACACGCCCCTGTGCACAACAATGCAAAGAATGACTTAGAAGCTACCGCGCTTCAGGAAGTCGGGAAGCTCGAACTGATCGTTGCCGAAGTTAGGAAGCTCGGTGCCACCAACGTTGCGGGTCGGAGCGGCCTGAGCCGGACTGGTGGCCGGAGCGGTGCGTTGCGGCTCAGCGGAGGCAGCGGCCTTGCTCTGAGACTGCTGAGCAGCAAAGAGCTCGTCCTGGCGGTTGACGTTGGAGTCGGAGAAGCCCGTAGCGATGACGGTGATACGCACCTGGTCGCCCAGGGACTCGTCGACAACGGTACCGAAGATGATGTTGGCCTCGGGATCGACGGCATTGGCGACAACGTCGGCGGCGTCGCTGATCTCTTGGATGCCCAGGTCCTTGGAACCGGCGATGGAGAGCAGCACGCGCGTGGCACCATCGATGGAGCTCTCGAGCAGCGGGCTGGAGATGGCCTGCTGGGCAGCATCGACGGCACGGGTATCCCCAGAAGAGGTACCGATACCCATCATGGCGGTACCGGCCTGCTTCATGATGGTCTTAACATCGGCGAAGTCCAGGTTGATGATACCGGGGACGGTGATGAGGTCGGTGATGCCCTGGGTGCCCTGGGAAAGGACACCATCGGCAATCGCGAAGGCCTCGAGCATGGTGGTCTTCTTCTCGGCGATGTCGAGCAGCTTATCGTTAGGGATGACGATCATGGTGTCGACGCAATCGGAGAGGGTCTTAATGCCCTCCTCGGCGCTCTTCTTGCGCTTGCGGCCCTCGAAGGTGAAGGGCTTGGTCACGACGGCGACGGTCAGCGCACCGACCTCGTTCATCGCGATATCGGCAACGATGGGAGCAGCGCCGGTACCGGTGCCACCGCCCTCGCCGCAGGTGATGAACACCATGTCGGCGCCAGCGAGCGCCTCGGCAATGTCGTCGCGGGACTCATCGGCAGCCTTGCGGCCAACCTCGGGGTTGGCGCCGGCGCCCAGGCCGCGGGTAAGGTCGGTGCCGATGTGCACCTTGATATCGGCATCAGAGATCGCGAGTGCCTGAGCATCGGTGTTGATGGCAACAAACTCGACGCCGCGGATGCCCTCTTCGATCATTCGATTGACCGCGTTGGTACCGCCGCCGCCGACGCCGACCACCTTAATGACGGCAAGGTAGTTGTTGATCTCTGTCTCGTGCATGTCGGTCCTCCGAACAAAGGTTATAGCCATAGCATGGGTCGACCCCTGCGCACATTAACCTTCAGGTTGAAAGTAAATGCAAAGGTAAACCGTATTATGTTTGCACATTATGAACGTATCAGTCAAATAATTGACCGTGAAAACCAAACAAACCAGATAAACGGCGTGGTATGGCCCCTCAACAAAGCATCAACCTGCGCTACGAGGTCGGAGCGTTCCTAAATGTATAGTTACCCGGAGAGCGCACATTGATATACGTTACGCCCTCTACCTGCGAAAGCAGCTTGGTGACTACGCGCTCCTTCTTGACGATATCGTTCGAATCGCCCAGCGACACCTCAATGCCGTTATTGAGGTTTGCCGAGATGGCTTCGACCGAAGGCGTGGAAATATCCTTGACTTGTCCCAAGAACTCGCTCGAAAAACCACGCACATAATCCAAGCCAGCCTTAACGGCCTTGGAGCTCACCGCCTGGCCGGAAACCGGAGCGACATCCGCCGAGACATCAGTCAACAACACCGCGCCATAGTGCTTAGCGAGCGCCAGCGCGGCATCAATGCCGGTCAGGGTATTTGAGCCCTGCCCCGTCGTGATGACGTTGCCCTGGTCATCCACTTCGACCGACGTCGACAGCGGGGCGATCCAGGTGTCATCATCCCCGATGGCCCAGGCAAGGTCATCGGAGCTGATATAGGCAATTGCGATGACCTTGCGCTCCATAGGCGTAATGATGAGCGTATGCGGGAACTGACGCTGGACATCCACGCCCGAGACCCACGGGTTCTGCTTGAGGTCCTCGGTAATCTGGTCGGGATCGACGTTAATAAGCGACGTTCCCTCGGGCAAATCGATCAGCTGGATAGCATCGTGCTTCGTCACATGCTCGCTGCCTTGAATCTGAATATCAGTGGCGGTAAACAATCCAGAGTTAATCACCACGATGGCAACGACGACGAGCACGGCAAAGACGGCCAAAACGCCGCCCACGATTTTGCCTTTGCCTGTAACGACAGAAGCGGCGTCTGATGTTTTATTTGCCATCGCCCTAAGTGAAGACAACGGGTTGACGCCTTTTTTACCCGAAGGCTTCTTGGCGGTAGCCGGCACCGATGTCAGCAAGCGCGGTTTCGATGCGCCCAGTGTGCGACCCGGACGCGCCGCTTTAGCTCCCGTCGAGGGCTTAGGAGTTGCCATAGGACGGGCAGGCTTGGCGCCCATAACAGGCTTTGACGTCAACGAGGGACGCGAGGACTTTTTTGCGGCCGGACGATTGCCGAGCTGCGAGCCGACAACCGGACGACTGGTCTGTCGAGCATGCCCGACAGACTTAGAGTGCGCGATGGTATTGCGTTGAGGTTTGGCAGGCGCGCCGGAACGCCCTCCGGCGCGGCGGAAGGTGGGTTTCGATGCTCTAGAAGCCGAGGAATTTAACTTCCGGTCTGAGCTCGATGCCATACGCCTCCCTCACCTTTCCGTGCACATGTCTGATAACCGCGGCAACGTCATCGGCCGAGGCAGTTCCGTTATTAACGATAAAATTAGCGTGAACGGGCGAAACTTCCGCGCCGCCAATCGAAAAACCCTTTAATCCACAATCCTCGATAAGCTTGCCCACACTCGCATCGGGCGGGTTGCGAAAGACCGACCCGCAGGATGCGCGACCCATGGGCTGCGTACGTTTGCGCCTCGTCAGGTACCGCTCCATGCGCTCGCGAATGTCGACCTTGGGCGCCGGTTTAAGCTTAAGCACGCACTCGAGGATGATCTCATTGCGGGGAAGGCTACATTCTCGGTAGCCCCAAGTGATCTCGGACCCCGCATAATGCTTGATACCGGATGCCGGGTCAAACGTTACGACATCCTCAACCAGCGAGCCAATCCACTCGGTCCGTGTGCCTGCATTCATAGATATCGCACCGCCAACCGAACCAGGGATGCCAACGGCAAACTCAAGGCCCGAGAGGCTACGCGACAGGGCATCGTTGACCAGGCGCGCAAACATCACGCCCGCACCGACCGTCAGCGTACAACCGTCATCGGCAACAACCGTGCGCTGAAACTCACGTCCGAGCGAAATGACGGCACCGCGATAACCGCCATCGGCAACCAGCAGATTGGAGCCCTTGCCGATGATGACCCACGGCACCTGCTCGCGATCGAGCACCGCCACGGCGCGGCGGAGGGCATGATAGCTATGGCACGTCACAAAGAGGTCAGCCTTGCCGCCGATACGATAGCTCGTATGACGCGCAAGGCGCTCGTCCTCGATCACATCCGTGTCGATCGTGCCCGAGAGCGCCATGACGGCGTTAAACAGACCCATTAGACTTAAGCGTCTTTCTTGGCAGTCAAATACTCGATAAACTCGGGGCCGACGGTCGTAACGTCACCGGCACCCATAGTGAGCAGCAAGTCGCCCTCGCCCACCATCTGCTCGAGCTCCTGATTGAGCTCAAGACGGCTGGAGCAGTACACGACCTCCTTGCCAGGATGCTTGGCGCGCACGGTATCGGCGAGCATCTTAGAGGTAACACCCGGAATGGGCATCTCGCCAGCCGAGAACACATCAATCAGCAGCAGTTTATCGGCATTGGCAAATGCATCGGCAAAGTCGTCGCACAGGGCCTGCAGACGCGAATAACGGTGCGGCTGGAACACGACGTCGACATGCTTGTAGCCCAGCGACGAAGCGGCAGCAAGCGTCGCCTTGATCTCGGTGGGGTGATGGCCGTAATCATCAACCACGGTGATGCCATCGATATCGCCCACGTGGGTAAAGCGACGGCGGACGCCCTCAAAGCTCGAGAGCGCCTTGGCGGCGGCGTCGATGTCAAGGCCCAGGACATGGGCGACGGTGAGCACCGCCGTGGCGTTGAGCATGTTGTGGCGACCGGGATTGCTCTTGATCTCCACAGCATGCTCAGTGCCGTCCTCAAAGCGAACGATAAAGTCACTCTGGATGCCCTTGACATCCGGGTGCATGCAGACGATGTCGTTGCTCTCGGCAAAGCCGTAGGAAAGCACGTGACGGCCCGTCGACTTGGCGAGCTCGACCAGATGTGGGTCCTCACCGCAGACGATGACGGTGCCGTCCTCGCCCACCAGGCTCATGAATTTGGCGAAAGTTGCCTCGATCTCCTCGATACCCGAGTAGTGATCGAGGTGATCGGCCTCGACGTTGGTCACAATGACCACGTTGGGGTTCAGGAACAGGAAGGAGCTGTCGGACTCGTCGGCCTCGGCGACAAAGTAGTCGCCCGAGCCGTTCTTGCCGTTCGTGTCATAGCCCTCGACGATGCCACCGATCAAGAAGCTCGGATCCAGACCCATGCGGTCGAGCATGGTGGCGCACATCGAAGACGTGGTGGTCTTGCCATGCGTGCCGGCAACAGCGACGGTGGTGTAGCCGTGGCCCAAAGCAGAGAGCATCTTGGCACGGGGCCACACGGGAATACCAAGCTCGCGAGCGCGCACGAGTTCAGGGTTGGACTCCGGAATAGCGGTGGAGACAACAACCACGTCGGGCTTGACCTCGTCGATCGTGGCGGCCTCATGGCCCACATGCACCTTCACACCAGCGCGGGTAAGCTGGCGGATATAACGTGACGTCTTAAGGTCGGAGCCGGTAACGGCATAACCGCGCTCGTGAAGAACGAGGGCGATGCCGCTCATGCCGGCGCCGCCGATACCGATAAAGTGGGCGCTCTTAAACTCGGGCGCGGAGGTTGCAGTCTGGGAATCAGCCATGTGCTCGTGTACTCCTTGCGTAAACACTGCCTGTAACCCGTTAACTGTACCGCACCTACCGCATCAGCGCGAGGGCGACCGACGATATCCCGTCTAACTAACGCAAACCCTCTACCGCATCCGCCAGAAGAGCGGCGGCCCTATCCTGAGCCAGACCACGCGCCGCCTGACGCATGGCGTCGCGTGCCGCCGCGTCATCGACCAGGTGCAGCAGCTCATCGACAAAGGCAGAACCGTCGATATCGGCATCGGCGCAGAGCACGCCGGCCCCGGCGTCGACCAGATAACGAGCATTGGTGGTTTGGTGGTCGGCCGTCGCATGCGGATACGGCACGAGCACCGAGGGCACGGCGAGCGCAGCGATCTCGGCCACGCTCGATGCGCCCGAACGCGAGAGCACCAAATCGGCAGCAGCCAGCATATCGCCCATGTTGTCGATGTAAGGCTGGACGCGGTAACGCTTCGCCTCCTCGGGCGTCAGCGCCAAAGCGCGCTCGGTCTCCTCAAAGCCGTCGGCACCCGTCGAATGCAACACATAGAGGTTCTTGCGCGAAAGCAGCTCGTTTTTGAGCGAAACCACGCGCTCGTTGAGGTGCTGGGCGCCAAGTGAACCGCCAAAGACGAGCAGCAGCGTAGCGTCCTCGGGAACGCCAAGTGCCTTGCGGCCGCGAGCGCGATCGCCCTCGATCACCGAGCGACGTACGGGGTTGCCGGTCATGAGCACGTGGTCAGGGTCACCTTCGCGCTCAAAGACCGAACGCGCTGCCGGCACCGAGATGCACACGCGGGCGGCGTGGGAGTTCATCATCTTGTTGGCCAGGCCCGGAACAGAGTTCTGCTCATGCAGCAGATACGGAACGCCCGCGCCCTTGCACCACCCCAGCAGCGGAACCTCGACATAGGCACCAAAACCAATGGCGGCATCGGGCTTGCCGACCTTTGAGAAATGACTGGCGAGCGCACGCTTGGCTTTGTTGACACGCCACAGCGAGGTCAGCGCCGTCCAAGGACGGGAGCGGTCGAAGCCCGTGACCGTAATGGGCACAAAATCAAACCCAGCCTCGGGGACCAGACGACCCTCGAGCTTGCGCGACTGGCCCACGAACACAACGTGGTGGCCACGGTCACGGAGCTCTTCGGCCAAGGCGAGCGCGGGGTTGATGTGCCCTGCCGTGCCGCCGGCTGCAATAGCAACGGTCATTTTATCGGTCATGGTAGTCCCTTCGTACACGCGGTCCCTGGCCGTCGGTACGCAGACGCGCCGACGGGTCTGAGTTCAAATCGATTCGATTATATCCGCCGCCCGCATTGCGAGGAGTGGGGCGCTGAGGACGACCTTGCGGCGCCGTTCGCTGACGCGGGCGGGCTGCGGGGTCGGTCGCAGAGCCATCCAGGACGGTAAAACCGTTACGCGAAGATCGCTCGCCGCGCACGTGGGGCACGCCGGCGGTACTCTCATCCATAACGGCAAAGCTCTCACGGCGGCGGTCATACTCATCGCGGCGGGCGCTCTCGTACGAAACGCGCAGGATCAACCCGGCAAGCATGAGCGACACAATAATCGACGAACCGCCGTAGCTAATAAACGGCAACGGTTTGCCCGTCATGGGAAACACGTTGAGGATGCCCAGCGCGTTAATCAAAAACTGCACTGCGAGAATGACCGCGGAGCCAGACGCCATGAGCGCGCCCCGACGATCGGTCGCCTGCTCGGCAATGCGAAACGCCGAGTAGATCAGCATCGCAAACACCAAGAAGAACAGCACGGTTCCGACAAAACCGACTTCCTCGCCAATGATGGCCAAGATGTAGTCATTGTGCGCCTCGGGCAGATACGAGTACTTCATGGTTGAGTTGCCGATGCCACGGCCGAACAGACCGCCCGAGGCAAAGGCCATGATGGCAAGCGTGGCCTGATAGCCATCACCATACTCGTCGGCCCAAGGGTTCAAGGCAACCTGAATACGCACCATACGGTACGGCTCTGCGACAAGCGCAATCACGATCACGAGAATGCCGAAGATTAGCACGCCGATGATAAATCTGGGGTCGAGACCCGCAAACAACGCCATGCACATGAGGGTCAACAGGATGATCAGGACAGTACCGAAATCGGGCTGGATAAAGATCAGAAAGAGCGAAATGCCCAGGTAGATGCCCATCTTGCGAAGGAATTCGTTGATGTTGCCACCGGGCGAAAAGAAGCGATCAAGCATGATGGCCGAATACGCAATGGCAAATGGCTTTAAAAACTCGGAAGGCTGGAACTGAATGCCGGCGATGTTGAGCCAGCGCGTGGCGCCACGGCTGCCGCTGCCCACCAAGAACACCAGAAGCAGTAGCCCTATCATGCCTATGAGGAAGATCCTGAGCACGTCTTCCCCAAACCAACTGTCCGGCAAGATGCGCACGATAGCAACCATAGCCAGCACGCCAACTCCGGCAAACGCAGCTTGTCGAAACAGAAAAAACGTCGCCGAGCCATTCTCGTGCAGTGCCTCGACCGAAGACGCCGAGTACACCATCAGCAGGCCAAAGCACACCAAGGTAAACAGGCAGGCCATGAATATCAAACGGGGGCGCATGATACGGGCGGGAACGCCGGCAATATAGCGTTCGCTAAACGTCTGCCCGCCGCGACCGGAACGCGGTGTGCTGCGCCGCGAGGAAGCACGGTCCGAGTCGGGCCTCCTCATACCTTGTCGGGGGCTCTCCTCTCTCACCGGCAACCCCTATTCCATTTGCGATTTCGCCGCAGCGGCAAGCTGGGCCACATAGTCCTTAAACACGCGGCCGCGCTCCTCATAGCCCGAGAACTCATCGAACGAAGAGCAGGCAGGAGAAAGTAAGATCACGTCGCCACGGCTCGACAGCGAACGGGCGACGTCCACGGCATCGCGCAGGTCATCCGCCTGGGCGATATCCACGTCACCATCGACATCGGCCTCGTCCATAGCGGCGGTAAAGCGCTCGCGCGCATCGCCAAAGCAAACGACCGAGCGCACGTTGTCCATAACGACGCGGGCAAAGTCCGCAAGCGGCGTACCCTTATCGTGGCCGCCGAGCAGCAAAATCACATCGTCGTCGGGAAACGCCGTCAGGGCCTTTTCGACTGCATCGGTGTTCGTTGCCTTGGAATCGTTGACGTAGCGCACGCCATCGATCTCGCCACAGGGCTCAACGCGGTGCTCCAGCGGCTGGAACGATGCCAAACCACGGCAAATGCCCTCGGGATCGGCACCGACGGCCAAAGCAGCCGTGGCAGCACATAGGGCATTGATAACATTGTGATGGCCCGAGATCTTGAGCTCGGATGTAGCGATGAGCGGGGTCTCGACACCCTTCAGACGCACGATCATCTTGCCGTCGCGCACAAAGGCGGCGTCTGCACCCTCGGGCTCGTCAAAAGCGACCTTGCAGATGCGGCGGCCCGGCATGTAGATGTACTCATCGAACTCATGGATGCCGGCATCCTCAACGTCGATAACCACGAGGTCGTCGTCGACCATATTCTCGAACAACTTGATCTTGGCAAGCGCATAGTTCTTGTGGCTCTTGTGCCAGCCCAGGTGGTCGGGCGTGATGTTGAGCAGCACCGCCACGCGAGGATGAAGCTCGGCGGTCGTAGCAATCTGATAACTCGACAGCTCGGCCACAAACCACTCATTATGTGCGCGGCCGTCGATCTCGTTCACCGGCGGCTCACCGATATTGCCGACGGCCACGCTGGCTTCACCGGCGGCCTTGAGCAGATAATCAGTCAGCGACGTGGTAGTTGTCTTGCCGTTGGTGCCCGTGATGGCAATCCAATTTTGGGGAGACAAGCGATAGGCAAACTCGGGCTCGCCCATAATCTGAGCGGCATGCTCACGCCCCGCCTTAAAGAAGGACGAGAACTCCGAAATACCCGGGCATGTCACGCACACGTCATAGGCGCCCTCGACCTGTTCGGCCCCATAGACAAACGACGCACCAGCAGCCTCGAGCGCACGCGTGGCGTCATTGGGCTCAGAGGTGCCGCCGCCATACACGGTAACGGCGCTTACGCGCTCGGGATGTGCCAGCGCCCAGCGGGCGACATCGAGACCGGATTTGCCCTGACCCAAAACGAGCAGGCTAAAGACATCAGCAAGAGGCATGAAAGACCACTATCCCAACTGGAAGAACAAAGCAAGGCCAACGGCACCAAAGGCCGCAGCGATAATCCAAAAACGGATGACGACCTTGGTCTCGGCCCAGCCCTTCTTTTCGAAATGATGATGGATGGGCGCCATAAGGAAGACGCGCTTGTGCGTAAAGTGGAAGTAGACAACCTGAATCATGACCGACAGGGTCTCAACGATAAACAGGCCGCCGATGATGAGGGAGACGACCTCGGTGTTGGTCATGATGGACGTGCAGGCAAACGCGGCGCCCAGGGCAAGCGAGCCGGTATCGCCCATAAAGATGCTCGCCGGATAGCAGTTGAACCACAGAAAGCCCAAGCAGGCACCGGCACACGCGGTGCAGAAGATGGACAGGTTCACGTCTCCGTGCAAAAACGCCATGGCAGCCATGGCGAGCATGGCGATCATGGAGGTGCCGCCAGCAAGACCGTCAAGGCCATCGGTCAGGTTCACGGCATTAGAAAGACCGGCGATCATCAGCCAGCAAAAGACAATGTAGAGCCACGGGAACGAAAGGCCGCAGATGGTGGTCGAAAGAACACCGAGGTCAATCGTCAGGCCGCCGGGAAAACGAATCTCGGGGGCGACGCCGCACCAGTTGACGGCAAGTACCGTAAAGGTGACACAGATAATGGTTAGGCCGATCATCTTGGCATGAGGCGTCAGACCGAGCGAGCGCCCGTGCGTAACGGAGGTCAGGTCGTCGATCAGGCCCAGCACGCCGGTCGCCAGCGTGGCGAGCAGCACGAGCACGAGCTCGGTGGTGAGCTTGCCCATCAGCAGGCAGGTCAGCGAGATCGCGACGAGGATGACAACGCCACCCATGGTGGGCGTTCCCTGCTTAACCAAATGACGCTTGGGGCCGTCGGCACGAACCTGCTGGCCGATACCCTCGACCTTGAGCAGCTTGATCCACCACGGCATGAGCAGCAGCGCAATGGCAGCGGCGATGCCAAGCCCCAAAAAAGCCTGATACGTTGGATACGAGGGATTGCCGAACATGGGCTAGCACACACCTTCCACAAAGCGGTCGAGCTCAACAAAACGGGAACCCTTGACCAGTACAACATCATGTTTTTCAAGCGCGCCGCCCATGCGGTCGAGCACCTGCTGATAATCGGAGAACACCTGGATGCGGTCCTCGTCCATGCCCATCATGCGCGCGGCATCGGCCATAAGCTGGGCCAGCTCACCACCCACGCACGCCAGCATGTCGAGCTTCTTGGCGGCGGCATAGGCGCCCACGAGCTCATGCATGCGAGGAGCCTCATCGCCCATCTCGCCCATCTCGCCCAGGATCGCCATGCGAGACCCCGTGCACGAAAGCGAGCACAGCAGATCGAGGCCAGCAGCCATGGATTCGGCACTGGCGTTATAGGAATCGTCGATGACGCGGGCACCGCTCTTGGCGCGCTTGATCTCTTGGCGGTGACCGGTGATCGTGAGGCCCCTAAAGGCAGCATCGATCTGCTCGGGCGTCACGCCCAGGCGATAGGCAACCGCGGCGGCCTTAACGGCATTTGGGACGGACTGCACGCCGGGGATGGCAAGCATGGTATCGATCGTCTCGCCCTGACCAAAATCGAGCGTAAAGACCGGACGGCCCTCGTCATCAACTCGAACGTCGCGGGCACGGACCTCATCATCGTCCGAGACGCCGGCCAGCATCACGTCGATACCAGCAGGCTGGGCGAACGTATCGCGAATGAACGGTGTAAAGTCGTCCTCGCCGCCCAAAACCAGCAGCGGCAAGAAGTCGCCGGCGGCGCACATACCCTGGACAATCTCGGCCTTAGCGCGGGCGATGTTCTCGCGGCTACCCAAAATGCCGATATGAGAGGTACCAATCTTGCTCACGATGGCAAGGTTGGGATTGGCGGACTGGGACAGGCGCTCAATCTCGTGGAAATGGTTCATGCCCATCTCGAGCACCAGGACCTCGGTATCGGCCGGAGCGGAAAGCACCGTGAGCGGCATGCCGATCAGGTTATTGAAATTGCCCTTGGTGGCCCAGACACGATAGCGCTTGGCGAGCACGGCGGCGAGCACGTCCTTGGTCGTCGTCTTGCCGATGGAACCGGTAATACCAACGACCAGGCAGCCAAGCTCCAGACGGTACGTGTGCGCCAAACGCAGCAGAAACTCCTCGGGATCATCGGTCAGCAAGATGGCACAGCCCTTGTCCTGCGCCAGCGAGACCAGCTCGGCCTCGGGCTCACGCGTCATCACGACGGCGCCGGCGCCCGACTGGACGGCACGGGAAGCAAAATCATTGCCGTCGACGTTTTCACCGGGAAAGGCGACGAAAATCGTCCCTTCCTCGACCTGACGCGAGTCGATAACGCACCCGCGGCATACCCGATCGGCTTCTCCCGTCACGGTTCGGGCCCCTGTTGCGGCCGCGAGGTTGTTGACGGCGATCTCTATCATTGCAGCTCCCCTGTAAACCTAATAATGCTATCGGCGTATTGTATCCCAGCGCCGCGCATGCGTGGTGCAGGGCATGTGAACACCCCTCATATGGGACAACAAACCACGCCCCAAAGATTGTAACCCCCTACCTCGTGTGCGGAATGCCCAGCACGTCGAGTGCGTTGGCCATAATGGACTGGAACGGCACCGCAGCGGCATCTGAGCCGCTCGGCGTTCCGTCGAGCGTGATATAGCACAGCACCTTAGGCGATTGTGCCGGTGCAAAGCCCATAAAGGACGACATGTAGTTCTCCTTGAGGTAGCCGCCGTTCTCGTCGGCTCGTTCGGCCGTACCGGTCTTACCCGCCACGTCATAGCCATCAACCGCGCCGCCAACGCCCGTTCCCTCGGACACGACCGTCTGCATGCACGATGTCACCTGGGATGCGGCGTCCTCAGAAATCGCACGTTCGCCTTCGCCCCAGTCCTTCTCGTCGCCTTTGCTGGACTTATAGAAGTGCGGGGTCATCATCACGCCGCCGTTGGCGATGCCGCCCACGGCACGTGCGATCTCAATCGGCGAGACGGACAGCGCCTGTCCAAAGCTCATCGAGCCCAGCGTGGCGCCGTCATACTGGTCACGCTCCTTGACGATACCCAGGCTCTCGCCCGGAAAATCTACACCAGAGCTGTGACCGATGCCCCACTTGTCCACATAGGCGGCAAAGTCGTCGGCACCGATCTTGCGCCCCACCAGGACAAAGCCCACGTTGGACGAACGGCGCATCATCTCGCGCACATCCATGGTCATGGCGTAGTCGCGCTTGTCGGCATCGGTGACGGTATCGTCGCCCACCTTGATGCTCGCCGGCACCTCAAACGACGTACTCGATCGCACGACGCCCAAGTCGAAGCCGGCGCCCGCCACGAGTGTCTTAAAGACCGAGCCGGGCTCGTAGGCGTCGGTGACCAGGCGCAAGTTCATATCCTCGGTCTTGGCGTTCTCCAGATCGGTCTGGTCGTAGGTCGGGTACGAGCAGGCGGCGAGAATTTCACCAGTCGTGGGGTCGGTGACCAAAGCCGAGCCGTTCTTGGCCTTTGTCTTCTCGACAGCCTCCGCCAGAGCATCCTCAGCCGCTCGCTGGATATTGACGTCGAGCGTCGTCACGATGTCAACGCCGTCGACCGCAGCCACCTTTTTATAGGCACCGCCCGCGATATAGCTGCCGTCCCTCGCACGCTCGCGCACGAGAGAACCGTTCGTGCCGGTCAGAAGCTTGTTGTATTGCTTTTCGAGACCCGTCAAGCCGTCGTTGTCTACATTCACTACACCCAGCACCTGCGATGCCAGATTGCCGTATGGATATACGCGCTTCATGGCCTGCTCAAAAAGCACGCCGGGCAGGTTCTTCTTCTCCAGCGCCGCAGCATCGTCTTCGTCCACCTGGCGCTTGATATACACCCAGGTGCCATCGGACTCGACGAGCTTGCGGCAGGTCTTTTTATCGATTCCAGTTGCCTTGACCAGCGCCGACACCGTCTTGTCAACATCCTCGACAAGCTGCGGGTTCACGGCGATGTTGCGACATTCGACCGACGACGCCAGCACGTTACCGTTGCGGTCGTAGATGGTGCCGCGTTTGGCATAGAGGGTCTGCGCAAGCAGGCGGCGCGCATCGGCACGCTCGCGCAGTTTATCGGCTTCGACAATTTGATAGTCGGCAAGGCGAAAGACGCCCAAGCCCAAGCCAAGCCCAATGAATCCCATGACGGCTTTGCGGCGAGGCAGAGGCGCGCCTGTGAGCCATTCGGTCGACGAACTCTTGCGCGACCTGGTGTTATGCACTTGAGGGCCGCCCGAGCCGCGAAGTCGCGACGCCGGGTCGTTGCCACGGGACTGCCCGGCGTTGTAAGATTGCCGACCCGTTCCTTGATAACCAGAACGTCCCCGCGACGAGGGACGTCCAGAACCGCGGCCCCCATCGGAACCGCGGCGATAGTCATTTGTCATACTCAGCTACCGTCTTGCTACTGAGCGGTCGCGGTCGCGTTGGCGCCCGCGGCTGCATCCTGCGAAAAGTCAAGTGTAACGCTCTCACTGGGCTCCACCATGCCATAAGCGCCCGCAAGGTCGCGAATGCGCGTGTCGGCGCCATAGACCGAATGCATGACCTCCAGGTCGGAGCTCTCATCGGTCGCCTTTTCGAGCGTGTTGGTAAGCTCGGCGTTGCTGTTGAGCACCTGGGCCGTAACGCCGGCGAGTGCCACGCGGGCGACGCCGATCGTCATGAAGATAGCCGCAATGATGCAAAACGTTTTAAGAACGCCCATGAAAACCGGGCTTACCGCCTGGTTTGCCTGACGGCCCGCGCCCGTGTAGACATCAAAGCGCGGCGTGTGCTGCTCACGGGGAGCAACGGGGGCCTGCGGCGTCTCACGATAGGCGGGCATGGCGTTCATATCATAGGCGAGTGCTGCGCTTGAAGTGTTGTAGCCCATGATATGCCGCCTCCCATCCCGAGTACGTTGGTAGTGTGTTTAAGCTTCGTTTATGGTGCGAGCGGGAGGTCCAATATCGCGCGCGTAACGCTACAAGCGCTCCGCCACGCGGATTTTGGCTGATCTCGCCCGAGGGTTGCGCTCAACCTCATCAGGTTGGGCAACCAAGGGTTTGCGGGTGATGACCTTGAGTATCGGCACGTTGCCGCACACGCACACCGGAATCTCCGGCGGACACGTGCACCCCTGGCTCATCTCCTTAAAGTGGTTCTTTACGATACGGTCCTCGAGCGAGTGATACGAGATGACGCAGATACGTCCGCCCGGGTTGAGCCACCTGGTGGCGGCATCAAGCCCTCGTTCGAGCACATCGAGCTCGTGATTGACCTCGATGCGAATGGCCTGGAAACTTTTCTTGGCCGGGTGTCCGCCATGCCGACGAGCGGCAGCCGGGATACCCGCCTTGATGATCTCGACAAATTGGCCGGTGGTTTCGATCGGTTCTTGCTCGCGGCGGCGCACGATCTCGCGCGCGATCTGCGAGGCGAACTTCTCTTCGCCGTAGACGCGTAGAATCCGGGCGAGGTCGTGTTCGTTATAGGTGTTGATGACCTCAGCTGCGTTTAAGGTGTTATTACCCGGATCCATCCGCATGTCCAATGGGGCGTCCTCGTTATACGAAAAGCCCCTGCCAGGGATATCGAGTTGCGGTGACGAAACGCCCAAATCGAACAGGAAGCCATCGACCCCGGGCACCTCGGCCGAGCAAAGCAGCTCGTCCAAGTCGCCGAAGTTGCCCTTCAGCAGCTGGTGCGGAACGCCGGGAACCTCGCGGTCCAGACGGGCGCCAGCGGCCTCGAGGGCCATGTCGTCCTGATCGACGCCGAGCAAAAGGCCCGTCTCCCCCACCTGCGCGGCCATCTTTACCGAATGGCCGGCACCGCCAAGGGTGCAATCGCAGACAACGGAGCCGCTCTTTAGCCGCAGCGACTCAAGCACTTCGCCGAGCATGACAGGTTCATGCCGATATTCTTGTGTCAAGATCCCACGCTCCATCCGTTACCCGTGCCTTGCCCTTACGAGAAGAAGAGGTCCAGCAGGGCCTCATCGTCATCGTCCTCATCGGCCGCGGCGCGATCCCAAACCTCAAGGTGGTCGTAGTTGCCCACAACCGTGACCTCGCGGTCGAGGTTCGCCTGCTTGCGGAGAGACTCGGAAAGACCGATACGACCGGCGCTGTCCACGTCCATCGACGTGGTGCGCTTGTTGATCGCCCTCATGAGCTTCTGGTCATTAATGTCACGCGGGTTAAAACCCTCGTGGCCCTCACGACCCGCGAAGAGTCCTTCGACCCACTTATCGAAGGCCTCGGCAGAGAACACGTACAGAGCATCGACATCCAGGGCTTTGAACACGCGAACGTGCTCTCCAAGCTCCTCGCGAAGGGGTGCAGGCAGGGACAGACGACCTTTTGCATCGAGATTGCGCTCGTATGCACCAGTCATTCCCATGTGCGCCCTCCCCTCGGTTACTCAGATGGCACGTACGCGGGGAACCACCCCGCCTGTCGACGTCATCAATAATATGGGGAACCGCCCCATTTTTCAACACCTTTCCCCACCCCTTCCCCCACCCCGCCCCTCCACTCCACTCACCATATATTGCAAAACACCCCCAAGCATATGTTCGAAAACACAATATGTTGTGTTTTCAGCAAAGGCGTGATGCCACCTGTAGAACCACACCCGCGAACCTCAACCTTCAAGTTGACCTTGAGGCGATTTTTACGTCCCTTTACATGCCGTTCACATCGCCCCCAAACTCCCCCACCCAAGGCACGTGCGGCCCACCACCGCGACGCCAAGTGGCGAAAAATGGGACGGGCCCCAGATTGCCCATGCGCGCGCAAAAGCACGCCGCGGCAATCTGGAGCCCGTCCCATTTAATATTTATAAATATGCAGGTCAGCGAGGTGCTAGCGGATGCGCCGCCAGATAGACCTCGGTCAGTTGCGTTCGGTCGACATGCGTGTAGACCTGCGTGGTCGAAATATCGGCATGGCCCAAAATCTCCTGCAGCACACGCAGGTCGGCACCGCCCGCGAGCATGTGGGTGGCAAAGGAGTGGCGCAAGGTATGGGGATGGAGTCCCACCAGCCCCACCTGGCGCCCGTAGCGCTCACAGATGGCATGGATGCCCTGGCGCGACAGACGGCGGCCGTTCTTATTTAAAAAGACCGCCGAGGTCTCGGTTCCGCGGGCATGGGCCGCCAAGCGAGAACGCCCCTCAGTTACATAGAGCATCAGAGCTCGCGCCGCGCTTCCCACCAGCGGGGACAGGCGTTCCTTTGATCCCTTACCGCGAACGAGCACAAAGCCATCGTCGATATGGATATCGCCCACATCGAGCCCCACCAACTCGCTCACACGCAAACCGCATCCGTAGAGCACTTCCAAGATGGCATGGTCGCGCAAGCCCATCTCGCCCTCGGGGAAGTCTTGATCGAGCAGCGCCGAGACATCCTCCACCGATAGATACTCCGGCAAACGCTCAGCCTTTTTAGGAAGGCGCAACGCCGCCGTTGGATTTTGGGCCACTGCCCCATCGCGCACCAAAAAGGCATGCAGGCCCTTCACGGCAGCAAGCGCGCGCTCCACCGAGGCGTCGGAATAGCCTCCGTCGCGGCGATCGGCGACAAAGCCCTCCACGACCTGACGGGTCACCTCTTCAAAAGACACAATACCCGCCCGCTCCAGATAGGCGCAGTACGTCGTCAGGTCACGACGATAGGCCACAATCGTGTTGCGCGCCAAGCCCCGCTCGACCGCGAGGTAATCGAGATACTCCCCCGCCGCCACGGCGAGCGACGAGGGAGTAGCTTCGGTATGTTCTTTGTTCGCCGGCACCCTTAGTCCGTAGCGAGGTTCATGGGCGTCACCTGCAGGCGATCGACACCCTCGTGCTGACCGATCGAGGCACGCACGAACTCTCGGAACAGCGGCTGCGGGTTGGTCGGGCGGCTCTTGAACTCGGGGTGAGCCTGGGTTGCCACATACCACGGATGCACGTCGCGCGGCAGCTCGACCATCTCGACCAGGCGCTCGTCGGGCGACAGACCCGAGATAACCAAGCCGGCGTCCTCGAGCTGGTCACGGAAAGCGTTGTTGAACTCAAAGCGGTGACGGTGACGCTCGTAGACGAGTTCCTCGCCATATGCCTCACGAGCAAGAGTATCGGCGGCGAGCTTGCACGGATAGGCGCCCAGGCGCATGGTGCCGCCCTTCTCGGTCACGTCCTCCTGCGAGCTCATCAGATCGATGACGCTATACGGACCGTCCGGATCAAACTCGGAGGAGCTGGCACCGGCAAGGCCAACGACATTGCGGGCGAACTCGCACACGGCGACCTGCATACCCAGGCAAATGCCCAGATACGGAATCTTGTGCTCACGGGCAAACTCGGCCGCGAGGATCTTGCCCTCCAGGGCGCGCTTGCCAAAGCCGCCGGGGACCAGGATGCCCGAGGCGTCGCCCAGAACCTCGGAGACATTCTGCTCGTCGAGGCTCTCGCCGTCGACCAATTGGACGTCCACATGGCGATCGTAGAAGACGCCCGCATGGTGCAGGGCCTCGATAACCGACAGGTACGCATCGGGCAGCTGCGTGTACTTACCCACGACGGCGATCTTCACCTTGTCGGCGTGATGGTTGGCGTGATTCTGTTTGCGCAGGAACTCGTTCCACTCGCTCATGTCGCGCTCACGCGGATCCAGACCCAGGCGCTCGCAAATGCGCAGGTCAAAGTCCTGCTCGGCAAGCAGTTGCGGAACATCGTAAATGCTCGCGCAATCCTCGTTGGTAAAGACGCAATCGGTGTCGACATCGCAGAAGCTTGCGATCTTTCCGCGGATAGCGTCATCGATATGGTGGTCGGAGCGCAGCACGATGATATCGGGCTGGATGCCAAAGCTGCGGAGCTCCTTGACGGAATGCTGCGTGGGCTTGGTCTTGACCTCGTGGGCGGCGGCGATATAGGGAACGAGCGACACGTGAATGTAGCAGACGTTCTCGGGGCCGGCCTCCTTGCGGTACTGGCGGATGGCCTCGACAAACGGCTGCGACTCGATGTCGCCGATCGTGCCGCCCAGCTCGGTGATGACTACATCGGAGCCGGTCTGCTCCTCGATGCGGCGGAACTTGTCCTTAATGGCATTGGTGACGTGGGGAATCACCTGCACGGTACCGCCCAGAAAGTCGCCGCGACGCTCGCGGGCGATTAGGCTTTTGTAGATGGCACCGGTCGTAAAGTTGGAATCGCGGGTCAGGTTCTCATCAATAAAGCGCTCGTAATGACCCAGGTCCAGGTCGGACTCGTAACCATCCTCGGTAACGAAGACCTCACCATGCTGGAAGGGGCTCATGGTACCGGGGTCGACGTTCAGATACGGGTCGGCTTTCTGCATCGTTACTTTGTAGCCACGCGACTTGAGCAGACGGCCCAGCGAGGCCGCGGTGATACCCTTGCCCAGGGACGAAACCACGCCACCGGTTACGAACACATGCTTGGTCATATTGAGTTACCTGCGCTTCCCGTAGAAGTTGTTTATCCACATCTTACGGGTCTTCATTGTAATACTCGCGCCGCGGACCGTTCGCAATTTTTCTCGCATGCGATTGCATTTCTCAATCTTGAAACAAAACGCCGCCCAGTTTCCCAGGCGGCGTCGCTATGGCAAGGGTTACATGCTGCTATCGATCAGCAGCCTCGTCCTCAAGCATTTCTTGAACGAGCATGCCGGTACGGACGCCCTCAAGATACCACTCGCCACGTTCGGTGAGGCAAATGCCATTTGCAAGCTGACCGCCGTCGTCGCTATAACGCGAGACGACATCAATCATGCCTTCGGAATCCAAGCGATCGATTGCGGCGCGGGCACGATACGGCGAAACCCCCACGCGCTCGGCAAGCGTTTTGCGCGAGAAACCATACGGCCCGCCATTGTCTTCGGTTTGCTGGTCGATCTCCATCAACACCAGCACCTCGACACGCTTCATATCGTTGACACTCGCACGACCCTTGCCCGCCATAGCAGCCTCCTCAAACCGAGCACGAGCATCTAACGCGCCGTGCGCGACCGACACACCTCACGATGGCAGGTAATATCCATCATGCGGCATCCCGCTAAGGATGAAACAGTTACGGTTATTGTATACCGCTCAAATTGTTTCTAGGCAGGTAAACGGCTATTTTTCGCCGAAAAAGGCGCTTTATTGATCAAAAAGCCGTACCGGGCGCTAACCCGATACGGCCAAAATGCAATGCAATTACCGCGGTGCTTCAAACTTAGCGATGGAAGAAACCGCGGCGCTCAAACTTGGGCTCGCAGCACACGTTGATACCCAGTTTGCGCAGCACCGTCTCATCCGTCGGAGAGATGATCACACTAAAGAAGGCGTCACAGCCGCGCAGCTGCTCCAGTCCCGAGAGGACGCGAGCCGCCGTCTCGCTCGTGGCGGAGGTAATCGAAAGTGCCATGAGCGTCTCATCGGTGTGGAGGCGCGGATTTTTA
>CALLFD010000198.1 GCA_937997605.1 uncultured Collinsella sp.
TAAAGACGCGGTTCTTGACCTCGGTTGTACCGACCTTGATCGGGCTAAAGAGCATTGGATAGGCAGAGGACTCCATACAGGGTTCCTTTCATTTGAGCCGCTCGGCGGCAGTTGCTAACGTACCTATCGTATCAGCAACCGCCGCGTCCGTACCCGCTCGCACTCCCCACCTTCAATCCCGACCCTCAAAAAAAGTTGCGGTGGAATACGGAGTAGATGAGGCTTTTAACAGCCAAAACAGTCCGTATTTCACCGCAACTGATGGGCGGGGTGGAATTGAGGGCTCAGATAGTCAGTCATGCCCTCATCCGCCGCTCCCCCACCTACAGCGCGCCGTCCAGCATAAGGTTCACCTTGAGCACGTTGACCGTGGGCTCGCCGAACACGCCGAGGAAACGACCCTTGGTGCACGCGGCGATGATGTCGTGCACCTCGTCCTCACTTTTGCCCGTGGCTTTGGCAAGGCGCGGGACCTGGTACTCGGCGGCATCCGGAGAGATCTCCGGGTCGAGGCCGGACCCCGAACACGTCACCAGGTCGACGGGCACAGCGTCCATATCGGCATCGGGATTGGCGGCGCGAATCTTCTTCACGCGCGCATCTATCAGCTGCCGATACTCCTCACTCGCCGGGGACAGGTTGGACGGGGCACCATACGCCATGAGCTCGCCGTCTTCGCCTTCGACAATTGACACGTTCTGGATACGACCCCACATGTGGGCTTCGTCATCGAAGTTCTGGCCGATGAGCTCGGAACCCACAACCTTGCCGTCGACCGTAATAAGCGATCCGTTCGCCTGGTACGGAAACGCAAGCTGCACGACGCCGGTCACCACGAGCGTGTACCCCAGGCCGCAGACGATGGTAAACAGCGCGAACACGCCAAGTGCGCGCGATGCGATACCTTTGAACATACAAACCTCCACTTACATAATGCCGCAGAACGCGAGCAGCATGTCGATGAGCTTGATAAATGCGAACGGGGCAACGATGCCGCCCAGACCCCATACGAGCAGGTTGTGGGTCAGCAGCTGTCCGGACGGTACCTCGCGGTACTTAACGCCCTTCAGCGCGGCCGGGATCAGCGCGACGATAACGAGCGCGTTATAGATGATGGCCGAAAGAACCGCGGACAGCGGGCTTGCCAGACCGAGGATGTTGAGTGCGCCAAGGCCCGGGTAGATCGGCGAGAACAGGGCCGGGATGATAGCGAAGTACTTCGCCATGTCGTTGGCGACCGAGAAGGTCGTAAGCGAACCGCGGGTCATGAGCAGCTGCTTGCCGATACGCACGACCTCGATGAGCTTGGTGGGGCTGGAGTCGAGGTCGACCATGTTGCCGAGATCGGAAGAGCGTCGTGTA
>CALLFD010000199.1 GCA_937997605.1 uncultured Collinsella sp.
CCACGAAGAGCGCCAATGACAAAGAAGACCACCTGGTACAGAAAACAGACCGTGAGCAGCGTGACGACAATCTGGTTAAAGATCACGATGGGTGTGTTGGTTTGTAAAAAGGCGAGCATGCAGGCTCCCAGCAACGCGTAACGTAAACAATCGTATATCTTACCGCAGGCTTACCGAGTTCAAGAAACCACCTAATACTGGCTAGGCGTCGAGAAGACCGAGCTGCGGAACAATTTCATCTCCAACGGCCGTGCGACCGAGCGAGCGCGGAGCCAGATCGTCGAGAACCGCAGCGAGATCCCACGGCAACTCGTCGCGGCACTCAATGCGCTCCCCCGTCACGGGATGGTCGAACGCCACGCGCCAGGAATGAAGGAACTGCCTGGTCAGGCCCTGGTCGGCGCGCGCATCGCACTTGCCGTAGAGTGGATCGCCCACGCAGGCGTGGTTGATATGACGCATATGCACGCGAATCTGGTGCGTGCGACCGGTAAACAGATGGCACTCAACGAGCGTATAACCATCGTCAAAGCGCGTGGAATCAAAGCGCTCGAGGACTTTAAAGGTCGTAATGGCCTGACGGGCAAAGGGGTCGTCCGAAACCGCCATCTTGACGCGGTCGCGCGTAGAACGGGCGATACCGGTATTGATGGTGCCCTCGTCCATGGCGATGTGCCCGTGGACAAGCGTGATATAGCGGCGGTCGAGCGTACGCGTGCGAATGAGATTTTGAAGCGCGCGCTGCGTGTCGTCGTCCTTTGCCGCAAGCATGAGACCCGAGGTATCGCGATCCAAACGATGCACGATCCCGGGGCGGTCCTCACCCTGTACGGTACCAAGATGGTCGATGCCGCAGTGGTAGACCAGAGCGTTCGCAAGGGTGCCGCTCTCGTGGCCATGGGCGGGATGGCACACCAGCCCGCGCTGCTTGGAGAGCACAATGAGATAGTCGTCCTCATAGCGAATATCGAGCGGGATGGCCTCGGGAATCACGTCGGTCGGGTCGTGCGGCTCGGGCAAGTCGACCGAGATGCGATCGCCGGCGCGTACGGCGTACTTTTTAGAGAGACAAGTCTCACCGTTGACGGCAACGGCGCCTCCCTCGATCAGATGCGCGCAGGCAGAGCGCGTGGGACAGCCATCGTTGGCGCCCAAATAGGCGTCAAGACGCTGACCAGCGGAATCGTCGGCAACAAGAATATGGATGTCGGCCATTAACGCTCATTCCTTTCGCGAATCTTGCGGGCACGCTCCCCACGCTGCTTGGCTTTGCGCTTAGCGCGGGCCTCATCACGGGCATTGAGCTCAGCAGTCGCATCGACCTCGCGAGCGGCGGGACTCAAGAACATGTAACCGATAAGCGCCAGCACAACACCGACCGTAAT
>CALLFD010000200.1 GCA_937997605.1 uncultured Collinsella sp.
CCATCACTCCCCCATGCAAAAACGCTGCAATTGTTTAACGTTATAGCTCAATTGAGGAGTAGCGGCGGCGGGTTTTCGGTCAACTGGGGAGTTTTGTACGTGCGGGGTAAGGAGTCTGTCCGCATTGGAGCAGAGGGGCGGCAAGAAAAATGCGCCCCTGTGGGCGCACCATCCCGTTCGCTATTCCGCCTTTTTAACGCGCGGCTTGCGGCCGCGCGGCTTATCGACCAGCGCGGACTCACCGCTCTCGCGATACTGGCGGCACCAAGCCTTGACTGAAGACTCGCTGGGAATCTTGTGCTTGATCATAGCCTCGCGAACCGTCAGGCCGTTTTCCAAACGGTCCTTAACCACGGCGAGCTTTACGTCGTACGAATAGGTGTGATGACGAGCGCCCGCATTGAGCACGGCATCGGCACCGCCCACGGCATATGCGCGGGCCCACTGACGAGCCGTGGCCTGGGGAATGCCAAGCTTTGCGGCGAGGGCGCGGTGACCGACCCCCTCTTGGAGGATCTCGACGGCGCGCTGCCTAACCTCGGGCGCATACGTGCGAGTCCTAGTTGCTTCCGACATACCTGCCACTTCTTAGCCTTAACCGTTAATCTGCTTTCTTACGCGCAAGTTAGATAGTAGCATTTTACTGTTTGCTCAAAGCAGTTAATTAAAATAGACGCGGCGTTATCTGGGCATTTGGCACCAAATTACGCCATTTCTTTATCGATTATTTACGCTGGTAGCTGACTCGCAGCTAATCGTCATTCGCTTGTCAACAAAATTGGCATCTCTTTATGTCCTTTGGTATAGAGGATATAGTTATTAACCCCTCCCTCAATAATTTTGAGTGATCTGCAAGGCAGTAGACGTCCTCACTCCTCATGATTACCGCGCATTGCCATCCACCGGAGCAAAACAAAAAGGGCGGGACCTGCTGCGCTTGCAGGCCCCGCACCGATTGACACCCGACGGGACACAGCCGGGCGAAACGGATCCGTGCTACCGTCCCGCCTGGCCGCGATGCTCAACTACAGCTCGTTAGCCGCGTGATACGCCGTGCGAATGGCGTTCGCAATGTCGGCGGTGCGCTCGCCCGAGCAGTCGCCCACGCAGGTCACGGGCACCGTCACGCCATCCAGGTCAAACG
>CALLFD010000201.1 GCA_937997605.1 uncultured Collinsella sp.
CGGCGCTACGCGCTCCCCAGCGCATGAGCAGCGCTTTTTAAAAGCCCACCGAGCTTATTATCCGTTTTGCGACCAAACATTTTATTTGGTAGTCCACTCTCAGGGGCAACGGCCTCGAAGACTTCCCGTGCGCCGTGTCTCGCCCGCGCTAGGGGCTACATTGTTGCAATTGGGACGTTCGTCCTGTCTTTTAGCTGGTCGTCGGCGTATCCTTGTAGGCTACTACAAGACGAGAAAGGTAGCGTATGGATCGAAATCAACTCGACCCCAGTGTCCCCAGCACCACGGAGGCCAAGAAGGTCCCCCTTATCATCAAGGTCTACGCAGTCCTGTGCACCCTATCTGGCGTGGGCACGCTCCCGTCAGTCGCCGTCTTTATGTGGCAGGTCATCACCGCACTCATTAACGGCAACGTCGCCGCTAAGCTCGGTGATAACACCCTGGTCGCGGTTGGCCTTATCGTCGCCGGCATTATGCTCTCGGCGGCAAGCGCGATCATCTTGATCGTCTTTGGCCTGGACCTCATCAAGGACCAGCGGCGCAATGCCGCCCGCCTGTCTTACGTCCTCATCGCATTTACCGTCGTGGAGCTTTTAGTTGACGTGATGCTCCAGGGCATCGGACCCTTCCTGCTGCGCCCCGCCGTCCAGCTTGTCATCCTCATTGCGCTGTCGGCCACCGTCGACCCCACGCTACGCCAGGAGCGCGAACTGCAGCGCCGTCTGCAAGAGATGCTCGACCGCGATGCCGCCGCCGAGGGGATGCTCGGCCGCGACGAAACCGGCGAGGGCTACATCAAGCTCAACTACTTCAACCTGTTCTGGGTATTCTTCGTCTGCAGCGTGTTAGGTCTCATTCTCGAGGAAGTCTGGCATATGGTCGTCGTCGATCCCGGCGTCTATCAGGACCGTGCCGGTATGCTATTTGGCCCCTTTAGCCCCATCTACGGATTTGGCGCGGTGCTCATGACCATGGCGCTCAACCGCTTCTATAAGATCGGAAGAGCGTCGTGTAGGGAAAGAGTGTCCTACTGAGTGTAG
>CALLFD010000202.1 GCA_937997605.1 uncultured Collinsella sp.
AGCAGCGGCAGGCGACGATGAATCCGCAGCAGGCCGCGCATCTTGTTGATGGGCTTGTTTGGCTGCGCAATGCGTGCGCCCACGCCCTTGGCGCAGTCCATGGCTGATCCTCCGCCAAAGCCGATAATGGCCCGGCAGGCGCTCTCTCGGTACAGGGACGCCGCTTCCTCCACGTTTGAGACCGTGGGGTTCGCACGCGTTTCGGCATAGACCGTAACGCCAATCCCTTGAGCCGTAAGCGCACGCTCGAGTGATGCCGTGAGTCCCAAACGTGCAATACCAGGGTCTGTCACGATAAGGACCTTCTGGATCGAGCGCTTTTGAAGCACCGCGGGCACATCCTCGGCATGCTCTAAAATGCGCGGCTCGGTATAGGGCAGGATCGGCAATGCAATGCGAAAAACCGTCTGATATGTTCGGCACCAGGCACGACGGGCTAGATGCATAAAGGAAACTCCTTCATTTGTTGATAGGTCAACATTTGCTCGCCCGATTGTACTCAGCAAAGATCGCAGACGGCCTCCCAATCGTTAATCAATCAACATCTTCATATCTCGAAATTGTTTTATTAAAAATCATTCCTAATAGGCTTCACATTTGGTTGCATTTATGGATAATAGAACTCGTCAAGACGCACGTCCGGAGAGGGCCCTTACGGGACCGGACGAGCGCGCAATCGCCATCGATCGAAAGGATCGAATCATGAAGTTTGTTTGCCCCGTTTGCGGTTATGTGGAAGAGTTCGACGGCGACCAGCTGCCCGAGGATTTTAAGTGCCCCCAGTGCGGCGTTCCCGGTTCTCGTTTCCTGAAGCAGGAGGAGGGCCAGCTCGAGTGGGCCGCCGAGCACGTCGTGGGCGTCGCCAAGATGGAGGGTGTCTCTGAGGACATCGTTGCCGACCTGCGCGCCAACTTTGAGGGCGAGTGCTCTGAGGTCGGTATGTACCTGGCCATGGCTCGCGTCGCTCATCGCGAGGGCTATCCCGAGATCGGCCTGTACTGGGAAAAGGCTGCCCACGAGGAGGCCGAGCATGCCGCCAAGTTCGCCGAGCTCCTGGGCGAGGTCGTGACCGACTCCACCAAGAAGAACCTCGAGATGCGCGTTGAGGCCGAGAACGGCGCCACCGCCGGCAAGACCGATCTTGCCAAGCGTGCCAAGGCCGCCGGCCTCGATGCCATCCACGACACCGTGCACGAGATGGCTCGCGACGAGGCCCGCCACGGCAAGGCTTTCGCCGGCCTGCTCAAGCGCTACTTTGGCTAAGCCAACCGCCTGAGACATAACCTCAAGCTCGATGAGGCCCGGACCGTATTGGTTCGGGCCTTTTTCGTGCCTCACGAACTTGTTAACGCCCTGAAATAGGACCGCCTTCGGCATCGGCTTCTCGTCAAAAACTAAGTGAGTAGACTTTTTGGAACTTGCCGAGCACACCACCCATATTGCTTTATAAAGCCGCAGGTAAATGACTTGTTGCAAAACGGCCTGGTCGCCAAAGTGCCAAAAGTCTACTCACTTAGAACCGCAGCCGTCCACGATCGAGCCATTTTGTGTCTAGCGGGCATCTTTCCGTCGATTACTCCCAATTTTGTCCAGTCAATGAATAGTTCAGACCGGAGTAATGCCTCAGCCCTTTGCTCATCCGAGCTTTTATCACGATATTCAGCATCGAGCATCCTGCATACGGCCTTAACGATCGCGCGGAATCTATCCTCATCCGATATCTGTCTGTGTGTAAGGAGAAGCACATCGTAGCCCATGGCCTGAAGGGCCGTCATGCGGTCAGCGTCACGCAAGCCATCCCCTGCGCGTCCGTGCGAGGCCTTTCCCTGACATTCAATGGCCACCTGTCGCCTACCGTCCGGCGAAGAAAGAAGTAGGTCGATATATACACGGGACTTTCCCACAATCGCTCGAGCACTTGTGCTTAGTATCACTTCAACATTAAGCTCTATGCCACAAAAACCTTCGCCTCCCAGGGACCGCGGCAGTGCAAGCAACAAATTCGCCTCGACCTCAAAAGGCGATGCGGCACCCAATGGAACGAGTTGCGACACCTCCCTAAATCTATTGCCGTAACGTATCCCGCAAACATCTGAACAAAAACGGTGAAGGTCTCCGCCCAAAACCAAAGCGTCTCGACGCCATAAATTTGAGGCGGTGCCGTCCTCGGACGGACAGCGCACCCAACCGAACGTTGTCGAAATCGCGCCCGAATCAATTGCACGCGAAAGCTCCGCCTCAAGTGCCGCCGGCAGGGCACACACCGCAAACAAGCCACACATCTCCGCCAATACCAAAAGAAGCTGAAGATCCGTCAGATGCCGCAACATGATGAATGCCGTCAGTAGAGGAGACGTAATCAAAAACCCATGCTCCGTTTCCAGCACGGATTCCCTGGGAAGCTCACCAAGAAACAGCCGCTGCCTAATGCTGGCAGGACAAGTCCGTTTGTTTCTCGTCCGAACCAATGTATACAACGGAAAACCGAGCGCGACCGCAGCCGTCGGGTTGCGGGCGAGATCATATCGCTGCCGGTCTTCTTCCGGTCGTGGAAGCGGCGGACACAAAGCGCGGACTTGAGGAGGCAAACGCCAGTACCTAAAAGCCGATATGTCACAAAGTAGATCCTTCATAGGCACAGGAGAACACGAATTTCAACCCAGTCAGTCACGCATTGGCGCGAACGCACCAAAAATGGCGCCGAACGGACTGCCAAGTTTTCAACAGCCCTCCCCAACTGGCCAAAAGCTTGTCGAGAGCTGGACGAAGCCCTGTTGAAAACCCCATTTTTTTCTCATGCAGAAGCTTTACGCGGCAAGTGAGTAGACTTTTTCGAACTTGCCGCGCAGGCCAGTCATCCTGCTTCTCAAAACCACAGGTAGATAGCTTGTTTCAAAACGACCCGGTCGCCAAAGCGCCAAAAGTCTACTCACTTAGATTGCAGAGCGCCCCCATTAGCTGCAATTCCAAGGTATTAAGCACTTCCGGACTCAGGTCGTCATACTGGACAAGAATTTGAGTTGAGTTTTCAGGGACAGATGCGCCATCGGCACACCAATAACAGTCACTGATATCGATAAACGGAATACCCGAGCGCGTGAGAGCCCGCGCAAAAGAGCTTCCGCCCGTTCCGCGCTCCGCAACCACAGTGCAG
>CALLFD010000203.1 GCA_937997605.1 uncultured Collinsella sp.
GATATGGGCACGTCCGAGGCGGCGCTGGTGCAACATGCGCTCGAGTTTTCCCAGGGCCTGCCCGACGACGCCTGGGTCGTGACCCAGGGCTGGCGCGATTACCGCTGGGATCCGCCCGAGCATCCTACCAAGGCCTCCCTCGACGCCGCCTTCCCCGGTCGCCCCTGTGTTATGTATTCGGGCGATGGGCATACGCTGTGGCTCAACAGCCGCGCACTCGAAGCCCTCGGCGTGACGCGTGACAGCGAGCCTCCGGCGGGTGGCAGTTACGACAAAGACTCAAACGGTGAGCTTACGGGTATTGCCCACGAGGCAGCTGCTATGCAGCTGCTGCCGCGCTGCCTGGAATGGCTGGGCGAGGACCGCATCGCGAGCGCTTACGGCGACCAGATGAAGCGTATGGCCGAGCAAGGCATCACCTCAATCTGCGATATGTCGCTCATGCCCATGCCGGGCTGCGACTTTATTCGCGACGATGTCTACGACAAGCTGCAGGCAGCCGGTAGGCTGGGCATTCGTGCCCATCTGTTCCCCACGCTGTTGGATGACCAGTCGCGTCTAGAAGAGCTCCAGGTACGTTACGCGAACAACGCGCTGCTTTCGGCGCCGGGTTTTAAGCAGTTCTTCGATGGCGTGTCGAGTGAACACACGGCATATCTCACCGAGCCCTATACCAATCCGCGCTTCCCGGGCGACCAGGGTCGCCTGACGGTTCCTGTCGAGCGCATGCGCAAGTTGGTTCTGGCGGCAGCCGAGCGCGGCCACACCGTGCGCATCCACGTTATCGGCGACGGTGCCATCCATGCTGCACTCGATATCTTTGAGGAGGCGGCAGAGCTCTACGGCCTGCCCCAGCACGGTCATAATACGCTTGAGCATTTGGAGAATCTGCTGCCTCAGGACATCGATCGTCTGCGCAAGCTCAACGTCATTGCCTCGAGCCAGCCTTGCCACATCACGCTCGACCCGGGTGGCCCGGAGCGCGACCTGGGCCTGGAACGCAGCCGCATCATGTGGCCGTTTGCGACCTATAAGCAGCGCGGCATCCGCCAAGCTTTTGGTACCGACAGCCCCATCACGGCCGTTACCAGCATGAACGTGCTCTACACGGCTATCACGCGCCAGGACCCCAAAAGCCACTGGCCCGAGGGCGGCTGGTTGCCGAGCGAGCGCATCGATGCAGCAACAGCCCTGCGCAACTACACCCTGGAGATCGGAAGAGCACACGTCTGAACTCCAGTCACACCATAGGATCTC
>CALLFD010000204.1 GCA_937997605.1 uncultured Collinsella sp.
ACGTCGACAACAGGAACCGTAACCGCAGGTCCAACCGAGCGGGTCAGCCCAATCCCAAGCGCGAGGCCCGTGCCAAGGCCGCCGAGCGTCACGTGGCAACTGTGTCCGAAGCGTGCGCCAAGGATATCGAGCGTTCGCTTGCCGGCGTGTGCGAGTTCGATGGTATGCCTGCCGGCTTTGTCTCGGCGATGAAGGCCAAGGCCCAAGCGGCCGACGCTGTCGAGGAACAGGTTGCCGAGGAGTCTGAGGCCGCCGAGGCCGAGACCGCTGAGGTTGCGTCCGCCGAGACCGAGGTTACGGCCGAGCCTGCACCCGCAGAGGAGGCCACGGAGACCGAGTCCGCGCCTGCCGCCGAGGAGCCCGCTCCGGTCCTGCCCGAGGTCACCGTGCTCGACGCCTCTGCCACGCAGGCCATTCTGGATAACGGCCGAGGCTACGCGCAATTCTGCGACATGGCCGTGCTCGCCTTTGCCTCGTTCACCAACCCGGGCGGCGGCTACATCCAGGGCTATCTGGGTCAGGAGGCCACGCTCTGTGCCGATTCGTACCTGTACAACGTGCTCGATAAACAGCGCAAATGGTACGGCGAGAACCGTCGCCGCAACATCAACTGCGAGCTTTACCGCAACCGTGCGCTGGTGGTGCCCGCGGTGCGTTTCGACCGCAACCATGTGCACGCCTATGCCGACGTAATCGTCGCCGCCGCGCCCAACGCCAAGCGCGCTCGCCAGGAGTATCGCGTGGGTGACGATGCCTTGCTGGACGCCCTGCGCGATCGCATCCGCTTCGTGCTTGCCATCTGCGACGAGCTGGGTCGCGAGAAGCTCGTGCTGGGCGCTTGGGGCTGCGACAACAACGGCTTTGACGCCGAGGCCGTGGCCGAGCTCTTCCGCAAGGAGCTCGCATCGGGCGACTTTAAGGTCAAGCAGGTCTTTTTTGCCGTGCCCTCTACGCGCTGGGACGAAGATTTTGCCAAGTTCGAGCACGTGCTGGCAAACTTCCCCGAGCGCAACGAGGAGTCCTATGCCCAGGTTGCCGCTCGCGCTGCGGCTGCCCGCGCCGCCGAGCAGGCCCAGGCTGCCGCCGAGGACGATGAAGACGATGACGATTGGCGCAAGTACCTGTAATCGGTGTGTGCTGACAGATAGGTCGATCCGGCGGGAGAGACTGCTCCCGCCGACTTTTTCTTTTTACTAGAGGAAGGGCTTACGATGAAAAACGTTCTGTGCTTTGGCGACAGTAATACCTACGGCTATGATCCGGCAGGCATGCGCGACGGCACCGCGGTACGCTATGCGCACGATGTGCGCTGGTGCGGTGTGGCCCAGCGCGACCTGGGCGAGGGCTGGCACGTGATTGAGGAAGGCCTCAACGGCCGCACGACGGTACGCGACGACATGTGCCATCTGGACACTAATCTCAACGGCATCCGCGCGTTGCCGATGCTGCTCGAGGCTCATAAGCCGCTGGATGCGATCGTGATTATGCTGGGCACCAACGACTGCAAGACGGTCTTTAGCGTGGGGGCTGCCGATATCGCTGACGGTGCCATGGCGCTGATTCGCACCGTCCGTGCGTTTCCCTGGACCGAAGCCGCGCCCTGCCCGCGTATTCTGCTGATGGCGCCTATCAAGATTAAACCGCAGATCGCCGATGTGTACATGACCGACTTTGACGAGCGCTCCGTCGAGGCCTCGGAGCATTTTGCCGAATACTATGCGTATGCTGCTAAACAGTTTGGCTGCGACTTTTTGAATGCCGCTGATTTTGCCGAGCCGGGCGATATCGATTATCTGCACATGATGCCCGAAAGCCACGAGAGCCTGGGCCACGCCGTGGCAGCCAAGCTCCAAGAGATGCTTGGTGAGTAGCGCGACCCCAAGCCACCGCAAAGGGGACGGGCGCCTTTGCGGTGGCTTTGGACTGCGAATCTTAATACTGCCACATGTGGTTGACGGGGCCGGAGCCTTTGCCCATGTTCAGGCCGGCGGCCAGAGCGCCTGTCAGGTAGGCCTTGCCGGCGTTGACGGCATCGGCAAGATCCATGCCCTGGGCCAGCGCGCAGGCGATGGCGGATGAGAGCGTGCATCCGGTGCCGTGCGTGTTGTCGGTCTCGATGCGCTTGTGGCGGAACCACGTGGTGAGTGGATCTCCCAGATGGTTGCCCTCGTCATCGAGCGGTGCGGGCTCTGCTAGTACATCGTTGGCCTCGTTGACAAAATGCCCGCCCTTAACGAGGGACGCGCAGCCAAAGCGGCGGGTGAGGAGCATGGCGGCGTTTTGCTGCGTACGCTCGGAGTCGACCTCGTAGTCGAGCAGGGCCATGGCCTCGGGAATATTGGGCGTGATAACCGTCGCCAGCGGGAACAGACGGCGGGTGAGCGCCTCGGCGGCATCCTCGGCAATCAGCCGTGCGCCCGAGGTGGCTACCATGACGGGGTCGACTACCACGTTTGTCGCGTTCCAAGCGCTCAGGCGGTCAGCGATAACATCGATAATCTCGGCAGAGGAAACCATGCCAATCTTGACGGCGTTGGGGCGGATATCGTCAAAAACGGCATCGATCTGCGCCGCGACAATATCCGGGGAGATGTTCTGCACGGCGGTGACGCCCAGGGTGTTCTGTGCGGTGATGGCGGTGATGGCCGTCTCGGCATACAGGCGGTGCGCCGTGATGGTCTTGATGTCGGCCTGAATGCCGGCGCCACCGCTGGAATCGGATCCTGCGATGGATAGAACGGCAGGTACCTTACTGCGATCCATGTTCGCTCCCTTGTTCGGTCGGAATCAAATGGGTCTATAAGCCAGCATTATAAAGATGCCCGGGCCGACTCTATGTCGAACCCGGGCGGGCGATGCAATCTTTACGCAAATGCAAGCAAATGTTCACACGTCAACAATTGACAGGCACCGGCTCGCCGCCAGAAGCGGCCGCGGCGACAGGGCTAGTCCTCCATGCCAAGGTCGATCGTGGTGCCCTCGAAGATCTTGTTGACGGTTCGGACGGCGCACATCTTGCCACACATGGTGCAAGTGCCCTCGGTGGCGGCGGGGGACTCCTCGTAGCGCTTCTTGCCCGTAACCGGGTCGAGCGCGCACTTCCACATAGCGTCCCAGTCGAGCTTGCGGCGTGCCTGGCCCATCTTGTCGTCCATGTCGCGGGCGTGGGGCACCTTTTTGGCGATGTCGGCGGCGTGTGCGGCGATCTTGGTGGCCATGAGGCCGTCGAGCACATCCTGGGCGTTAGGCAGGCATAGGTGCTCTGCCGGTGTCACGTAGCACAGGAAGTCGGCACCGGAGCTGGCGGAGATGGCGCCGCCGATGGCAGCGGTGATGTGGTCGTAACCCACGCCGATATCGGTCACCAGCGGCCCGAGCACATAGAACGGGGCGTTGTGGCACAGGCGCTTCTGTAGCTTCATGTTGGCGGCGATCTCGTCGAGCGCCATGTGACCCGGGCCCTCGACCATGACCTGGACGCCGGCGGCCCAAGCGCGCTTGCACAGCTTGCCCAGCTCGATCATCTCGGCGGTCTCGGTGGCGTCGTTGGAGTCGTAGAGGCAGCCCGGGCGGCAGGAGTCGCCGAGCGAAATCGTCACGTCGTACTCGTGGCAAATCTCGAGCAACTCGTCGTAGAACTCATAGAACGGGTTCTCGTTACCGGTGACCTCCATCCAGCCAAACAGCAGTGAGCCGCCGCGGCTCACGATGTTCATCAGGCGGCCGGTCTCCTTAAAGGTCTTGGTGACCGACTTGTTGATGCCGCAGTGAATGGTCATAAAGTCCACGCCGTCCTCGGCATGCGCGCGCACGACTTCGAACAGGTCGTCCTTGGTGAGCTTGACCAGCGGCTTTTCCATGTAGCCGATGGCGTCGTACATGGGGACGGTGCCTACCATGAGCGGCGTCTCGTCGATGAGCTGCTGGC
>CALLFD010000205.1 GCA_937997605.1 uncultured Collinsella sp.
GCCCTGCGCGACGGCAAGATGTGCCACATGCCGCTCGAGGAGGTCGCCGGCAAGCTGAAGTTTGTCGACCCCCAGAGTGATCTGGTGCGCGAGGCCAAGGCGTTGGGCATCAGCTTCGGCGACGAATAGCCTCGGCCGAAACTGCTCTCATCGGAGGCCCCAGGGCTTACCTCCCAAATCGTCCTCGGACATGTCAAGACCCCGCCGTGCGCTTCGCGCGGCGGGGTCCTTCCGTCCTGCGGAAAGATTTGGAAGGTAAGCCCTGGGGCCTCCTGCGGTAACTAGGGAGGCCGAGGCTATTCGTCTGCTTGCTGCGGGTGCCTGGGGTAGGATGCGGCGTGCATTTTTGGGAGTATTCAGCAGCCGAGGGTGCCTGCATACTGGATTTAGGGCGAAAGGCAGACACCATGGGCCGCATCCTGTAAAAAAACGAGCGGCTCTAGAGGCGTTGGGGCTCAGAATCGGGGCTTTCAGCGCAGTTTTGCACCCCCGCCCCCGCGCCCGCGGACCCCGGGATGCTGAATACTCCGGAATTTGCACGGCGCCCCCTGGGGTACCTGTGGGCAAAAAGCAACCGCCCCGTCTAAGTATGCATTTGGCGGGGCAGTTTATGCAAAAATACTGCTGTGGGCGCGTCGGCAGCTCGCTAGAACTTGAATCCCAGGACAGGTTACTCGGCACTCTTGAGGGCGCTGACCATGTCGATCTTGTTGAGCGTTCGGTTGGTGGCGAGGTTGACGATGATCGTAAAGCCGAAGGAAAGCACTACGGCGAGCACGTAGCTTAGCGGCTCGACCTCGACGTCAAAGTACAGCGACGGCATCTGCAGGATGTACGTAAAGCTCTCGGCAAGCAGGCCACCCAGCGGCACGCCCAGTGCGGTGCCAATCGCCGTGAGGATCAACGTCTCCTTGTTGACGTAGTGGTGCACCTCGCCACGGCGGAAGCCCAGCACCTTGATGGTCGCCAGCTCGCGCTCGCGCTCGGAGATATTCGTGTTGGACAACGTAAACACCACCACAAACGACAGGCACGCCGCCATAAAGGTCACGAGCACCACGACGGAATTGATAATCGCAAAGTTCGCCTCGTAGTTCTGCCAATGTTCAGCCGTGCTCGAGATGGTGAGCCAACCGTCGCTCTTAAGCTTCTTGCTAAACGCAATCTGATCGGCCGACGAGCCCTTAAGCAGCACAAAGACGCCGTTAAGGCGCGCGCTTCGACCGAACGCGCGCTCATAGGTGCCCTGCGTCATGTAAAGCGTGTTGCCCAGATAGTTGAGCGAAATGTCGCTGACTTTGACCTTGGCTACGTTGAGCGACGAATCCTGGACGTGTGCCGTATCGCCCGGTTGAATCCCCAGTACCAGCTGTGAACTCTTGCTCAGATACACATCTCCGTCGCGCAAAGATAGAGGCTCTTTGGACTCATCCTCGAGACGCACGTAGTCGTCCAGGTCGTTCGTGCGGTCATCGGGCACCACGATCAGCTGCACGGTCTCGCTCTTGCCGCCAAATGTAAAGGTGACGTTGTCGGTCATAATCGGCAGCGTCGAAGTCACGGTCACGTCGGAATCCTTGGCTGCGCTTCGCTCGTCGAGCGCCGCGCACGTCTGCGAAAAATCATCGGGATTGGCAACCGCCAGCAGGTCATAGCGCGTGATATGCCCGTACTGCTTGGGCGAAAGCGCGACCGACGTATCACGAATGCCCATGCCGCAAATCACAAGCGCCGTACAGCCTGCGATGCCAAAGATGGTCATAAAGGCGCGCTTTTTGTAGCGGAACAGGTTACGTGCTGCCACCTTGTTCAAAAAGCCCATGCGGCGCCAGATAAAGCCGATGCGCTCGAGCAAGATACGCGAGCCGGCGCGCGGGGCCTTGGGACGCATAAGCGAGGCCGGGGTCTCGGCCATCTCGTGGCGGCAGGCGATAATCGTGGCGCCCACCACGCCCACGGCAAACAGCGCCACCGAAACGATCGAGGACACGATGTCGTACGAAAGCAGCATCTGGGGCAGCGAGTACATGTCGTCGAACACCGTAAACAGGAACAGCGGCAGGCCCACAAAGCCGATGATATTGCCAAGCACGCCGCCGATCAGGCACGCCCACAGCGCATAGTCCACGTATTTGGACAGGATGCGCTCGCGCGAGTAGCCGAGCGCCTTGTACAGGCCAATGAGCGTGCGCTCCTCCTCGACCATACGCGTGGCGGTGGTGAGGCTGATGAGCACGGCGACGATAAAGAAGATGAACGGGAACACCGTGGCGATGG
>CALLFD010000206.1 GCA_937997605.1 uncultured Collinsella sp.
CCATCAACGAAGCGACTAATGGCGAAGCGCAAGGGTAGCAGCACGTTGCGACCGATACCCCCGACGGCGTTTCATATCCCCCGACATAAGAGGAGCGCTCCATGACAGACAGACCGAAAACGACACTGCGCGACTGCATCTATGGACTTGCCGTCGGCGACGCGTTGGGCGTTCCCTACGAGTTCAGGCCCCGCGGCACGTTCAAATGCACGGACATGATCGGCTACGGCACACATGGGCGGCCCGCCGGCACCTGGAGCGATGACACGTCCATGACGCTTGCTACCTGTGACTCGATTAGGGAGCTCGGGCACATCGACACCGCAGACATGCGCGACAAGTTCGTAAGCTGGATTGCCCGTGGCGAGTATACGATCGACGGCGTTTTCGATTACGGCGGCACGACCGCCCGCGCCTTGCACACCGGCAAAGGTGGCTCCGGCGAACGCGACAACGGCAACGGTTCGCTCATGCGCATCGCGCCCCTGGCGTTCACCGATGCGACAGACGAAGAGATCAGCGAGGTCTCCGCGATTACGCACGCCCACAGAACGTCGACCGACGCATGCGTCATATTTGTCGAGCTGATGAGGACCGTGATGAACGGCACGCTTCCCTCGTGGGCGCTTCATCTGAAAGGTGTGCCTGAGCAGGAAATCAGGTCCGGCGGCTTCGTGCGCGACACCCTTAAGGCCGCCAGCTGGTGCTTTGTCAACACCAACAGCTACGAAGATTGCGTGCTTGCCGCCGTCAACCTGGGCGACGACACCGACACCACCGCAGCCGTCGCAGGCGCCCTCGCAGGAGCAAAATACGGCTTCAATGCTATTCCTCAGGAATGGATCGACACCCTGCGCGGTAAAGATCTGATTGAGGGCTGCTTGTTTTAGGGCGCCATTCAAGAAATAAGGCAGGAGGCGTCATGGAGAGGAAGATCGCAAATACAGACGAGTTCCGAGTGGACGAAAACGGGATTCCGCTATTTCCAGCAGGACTGAAGGAAAAAGCCAACCTCTATGTCCTCCCCGACGGGCGTTACCTCCCCTGCGGGGTCTACCGGAGCGAAGATGGCGGCTCACTCATTTATGAGCCATCCGGGCCCAGCTTCTTCGGGGAGATGCTTGCTCAATTCAAAGAGTGCTAGAGGTTTGATTGCCCGTTAGATCGACACTGTTCCGAACCATGGGATGGGCAGGATGTCTCCCACCGCGGCCTGTGAGGTAAAATCTTGACTGCCGCGGAATCCGCCTGCGGGCAACGCTCCGATCTCCGATTGGGGTGAAGCCTATGAACTTGTTTCTTGAAATCCTGCGCCTCTCGATGTATGTGACCGGCATTGCCCGGAACCTCTACTCGATCTGGCGGGAATATAAGCAGTAACGGATAGCGAAGGGAGTCATGAAAAGGGCCGGTTGCAGCCGGCCCTTTAGACGATAATACCTGCGTTGCCCGCGCTTCCGAAGTGTGACTAGCTGAGGAGCGGGTTCCGCGGCACAACCTGATTTTACCCAGTGAGACGGCTCCTTTGCAGTCGCTCCACCGTTTATTTACATCTGGCACCCTCAAACAATCAGACGGCAGCCCGCACTCCTGCGAGCTGCCCCGTAGCCCTAACCTTCAAGTTACAGCGCCAACCGGCACCGCTCCCCTACTTCCCAAAAATCGCGCCGAACAGGCCCCTGCGTTTGGGCTTTTCCTCTCGGTAGGAACCCTCGGCAACCGCTGCCACCTGACGCGGCTGCTCGCCGTCTCCACGACGCACGATCTGGTACAGGAACGGCGATTTAACGTATTTGACCTCGATGGGCGTGGCGTGCACGGTACTTTCGCCAGACAGATGCAGGCTCGGGTTGAGCGGCGCCACAACGTGCGTTTCGCGCTTGTCGCTAAACACTACCGCTGCCGCACGACCCGTCTGGCCGTTCACGGCGATGCGCACCTGCTCGCCGTCGCGGCTATCCGACGCCGGGCGATCGACAAAGTAGACCGGTACCATCACCAGACCATCTTTGTGCTTGCGGGCCTTACGCGCCCAGGCGCGGATGCTCTTTTTATTGAGTCCCAGCACCGCCTCGGCATCTTTGCCGGCAACGTCGAGCGCCAGCTTATCAATGACCACCTGGTCCTTGGTGGACGCATCGACGGAGACAACGCGGAAGTCGCCTTCCTGCATGGCCGGGTCAAACGGTCCAACCTTGGCAAAGTCCCACGGCTCCAGAATGCCCATAAGACGAACGTCCAGGTAGTTTGCCCGCGGATACGCCCAGTCGAGCACCTCGTAGTACACCAGAGTCTCCTTGCTCAGCCCCTTGCCCGGGAAGGACGCCATCATGCGCAGGTCCGCGAGCGCCATGGGGAAGTAGAAGAGCATCATGTCGTTTTGGATCGCGTCTTCCACGTCGTGCCCGGCAAAGGCGTCGGGGTACTGGCGCACCAGCTGCAGCGCGTTGGCACGCGCCTGCTGCGGCGAGATTTCACAGGGAATGCCCTGCTCAGGTACATACTCCGCACCAACGCCCATGGTCAGACGCTTGCTAAAGGTACCGGGTTTGAGCAGGTCGGCAACGCCGATCTTATTGCCGCAGGACGGGCACTCAAACACACGCTGGGTCGATGACCCCTCAAAGGACGCGCCGCAGAAGGGACAGGGAATGCTCACGTGCGTGGCTTCTTGGAACTCCTGAGCCGTGCCGCTGTCCTCCCACAGCAGATGCTCCAGAACCGACTGGTTGCGCCAGTACGAATTAAAGAAATACCAGTCCGGGTCCTCTGGGCGCTCGAGTTGCGACACATGGGTGAGCTTAAGCAGCCCATCGACAACCGTCAGCGGCGTATGGCGAATGCCCAGGGCACTCTTGGGCTCTCCCGCATCGGCCTGCCACGGAACGATCGTGCCGCAATAGGCGCACTCAAAGCTGCGTTTAGCCTGGTGTGAGTACATAGGGCCGCCGCAGTTTTGGCATTTAATGGCAAACATCTCGTCCATGGATACGTCCTCCTTTGCACAGGGGCTGTCGACATTAAGTATGTCGGGCAGGCAGGCACATGCCCATACCCATGTGGCCCAAAATGGAGCACCTGGTCGGACAAGAAGGGCCGCTCGTTAGCTCCAGCAGACCATTGCTGCATTTTCTGAACATCGGCGCACGGTGCGCCCATGCGAGCTACACTATCCCCTTAACCATGATTGTGAGGACGATTGCCATGCTATTTGTAAATCGGCTGGTACATGCGCTTGTTCCCGGCAGCGAGGACGAGCCGGTCGATACAACTTGTCGCACCAACGCGGGCTTTGCCGCAGGCCTCATTTGCATTGGCCTCAACATTACCCTGTGCCTAGCCAAGGGCATCGCGGGTCTGCTCGCCGGCTCCGTCTCGCTCATCGCCGATGCCTTCAACAACCTCTCCGACGCCTCGAGCAACATCGTCAGCCTGCTCGGATTCCGACTTGCCAGCCGCCCGGCAGACGAAGGCCACCCCTATGGCCACGGCCGCTACGAATACCTCGCCGGCCTGTTTGTCGCCGTCCTCGTTTGTGCCGTCGGCATCAACCTGGTGCTCGAGTCCGTTACCAAGATCATCAAGCCCTCCCCCACCGCCTACACGCTCGTTTCCCTTGCGGCACTGGCTACGTCCATGCTCGTTAAGCTCTGGATGGCCGCGTTCAACCGCACGCTGGGCGATCGCATCGACTCGGAGACGCTCATCGCCACGGCGCAGGACTCCAAAAACGACGTCATCACCTCGGGCTCGGTCTTGGCGGCGGCGCTAATTTCGCAGACGACCGGCTTTGACCTCGATGGCTGGGCGGGCCTGGGCGTGGGCATCTTCATTTGCATCAGCGGCATGAGCCTGGTGCGCAACGCCATCAGCCCGCTGCTGGGACAAGCGCCCGACCCCAAGCTCGTCCAGGAAATCCGCGACAGGATTATGTCGTACCCCCAGGTCCTGGGCACGCACGACCTCATGGTGCACGACTACGGCCCCGGCCGTCAGTTTGCCAGCGCACACGTGGAAATGCCCGGCGAGGGCGATGCCTTTGAGCACCACGAGATTCTGGACACCATCGAGCACGATATCAAACGCCAGATGGGCATTGGCATTACACTGCACTGCGACCCCATTGCAACAACCGGTGACGACCTGCGCGGCTGGGTCAAGCGCGGCGTAGCGCAGATCGACCCCACGCTTTCCATCCACGACCTGCACGAGCACGATGGCTTTGTGTCATTTGACCTGGTGCGTCCCGACGGCTTTGACATATCCGACGAGGAGCTGCTGGAGC
>CALLFD010000207.1 GCA_937997605.1 uncultured Collinsella sp.
CCCACGCCTTCACGTGCACGAGCATGGTGTGCCCACCCGAGACAAGCGTGAAGATAAACGGTGGTTTGAGGTCGGGTTGCGCCAGCAGGTTGGCAAACAGGTGCCCCTCCAGATGGTTGACGCATACGAGCGGCTTACCGGCAGCGTAGGCAAAGCCTTTGGCAAAGGCAACGCCCACCACGAGGGCGCCCACCAGGCCCGGACCCTGTGTCACGCCCACGGCGGCAAGCTCGCTGGGAGCAATGGCTCCACCCTCAAGACCAAGCGATGCTGCGGCATCCTCGAGCGCCGCATCCACGACACTCACAATCACCTCAACGTGTTTGCGCGAGGCGATCTCGGGCACCACGCCGCCAAAGCGGGCATGAAAATCAATCTGTGTCGACACCTGGTTGGCCAGCATATTGCCATCCGCATCGATAATCGCCACGGCCGTCTCGTCGCAGGAACTCTCGATAGCGAGCACCAGGCGGCGGCGCTCAATTTCGGCGCGCTCCCCCTCGGAGCGCCCAGGCGCAGGCAGCGGCCATACGCGTTGCTCGGCTGCCGTCGGCTCGGGCGAGGCGTTATCGACCGGAAGTACGAGGGGAAGTGGGGCCGTCATGACGATGGCGTCTTTGCCGACACCGTAGTAGCCACGACGACGACCCACCTCGGTAAAGCCCAGAGCGGCATAGAGCGCAATCGCGCCCTCGTTGCCGTCCTCGACCTCGAGCGAAGCCGTGGTGCAGCCGAGCATCTGGGCATCATAGCTCACATGCGACAGCAGCTTGCGGGCAATGCCCTCACGGCGATGTGCCGAGTCGACGGCGACATCCAGAATCTGCACATCACCGTCCACGACCATACCGCCGGCAAGGCCCAGCAGCTTGCCGTCGTCGTGTGCCACCCACCAACTACGCGGCGCAGCGACGTCCTCGCCCAGTTCGGACAGGAACATGCCCGGCGTCCACGCCTCGTGTCCGGCACCTTCAAAGCAGGCAGCCTCTAGCGCGCTCGCGCCCTCGGCATCCGCCGCGCCCATGGGACGGAACTGCAGATGACGACCGGCGAGCTCATCGGCAACGCCCGTAATTTCGCTCTGCGCACTCTCGGCAAGACCAAGACGCTTGCGCTCGTTTTCCTCGGCATCCGAAAGGCGCGTGTAAATCGGCAGGACGCGAGCCGGATCGCCGTCACCCGCAGCGTGCGCGAGCAGCAAGCCCTCGCCCGAAGGCCACCACAGGTCGCGCTCCACGCAGCGGGCGGTCTCGTCCTCACCCAGCAGCTTGCCATAGCGCACGAGACCGTCACCGGTCAGCTGAACCTGGTCCCAGTCCGCTGCTCGGCGCCACTCATCGAGCGCCACGGCGGCCTTGACCACGTGTTCGCGCTCAAATTGACGCTCGGGACCCTCATCGCCCAGCATATATAGTGCCGGATATACCTCACCGCGCATGGCATCGGCCAAGATACCAAGCTTGCCGCGCACGCCAGCCTTCCACGCCGTCCAAGCGCAAGCGTCGAGCGTCGACACGCCCAGCAGCGGAACATTGGCACCGCGCGCGAGGCCCTTGGCAGTGGAGATGCCGATGCGCACACCCGTAAACGACCCCGGGCCGCGGCCGACCACGTAGCAACCAACATCGCTGCGATCCAGACCGACTTGAGCCAGCACGCCATCAACGGTATTCACGAGCTCAACGTTGGCGTGACGGCGACACATGTGGTCGCCACTCACGAGCTTCGTCTCGCCCGTCTGCCCATCAATCCAGCTTGCCGCGCAGGCAAGCATGTCGGTCGAGGTATCGAGCGCCACCACCAGCGCGTTGTCGTTATGCAAGCTCATCTTGTACAGCCTTATCAATCAAATGGGAAAGCTCCATTGCGCGGTCACCGTGCGCCTCGAGCGTTATCGTTCGCACATCACTGTCGCCCTCATCACGCTTGAGCGTCACCGAAAGATACTCATCCGTCAGCTCGTCTTGGAATTGTTCGCCCCATTCCAGCAGGCAAGCACCCTCATAGCCCAGCACATCGAAAATGCCCGTATCCTCGAGCTCGTAGGCATGCTCCAGACGGTATAGATCAAAGTGAAACAGCGGAATACGGCCTTGATCATGAACGGCCATGAGCGCAAACGTAGGGCTCGTAACCATATGCTCATCGCCCAGCCCGCGCGAGACGCCCTTGGTAAAGTGAGTTTTGCCTACCCCCAGGCCACCGGTCAGGATGAGCACATCGCCGTCCTCAAGGCACGGTGCAATTAGCTCGCCAAAGTACTCCGTATCGGCAGCGCAAGTCGTTTTGTAAGTACCTACCCCCAGGCGCTCCAGGGACATATATGCTCCTTATTATTCCGAGGCGTCCTCTGGTGCGGGATGTCGCTCCAGATAGTCGCCCAGCATCTTAAAGTCTTCCTCCAGCAGTTCCTGCCACGCCGGATTGCGTAGCGCTGCTGCCGGATGGAACGTGGGCATTACTACAAAATGCCCCATCTGGTGGAACCTGCCGCGCAGCTTAGTAATGCCAATCTCGGTCTTAAGCACAAAGTGCGTCGCGGGGTTGCCGAGCGTCACGATAATATCGGGCCAGATGCTTCGAATCTGCTCACGCAAAAACGGCGAGCAAGCCAGCACTTCCTCGGGACGTGGATTGCGGTTTCCCGGCGGGCGGCACTTAAGCACGTTGGCAATGTAGACGTCTTCGCGTTTGAGCCCCGCCAGCGACAAAATGCCGTTGAGGTCCTCGCCTGCCGCCCCCACAAAGGGCTCGCCCTGCAAATCCTCATTGCGGCCCGGCGCCTCGCCAATAAACATCACACGAGCGCGGGGGTTTCCCACGCCAAACACGATATTGTGACGCGACTGGTAGAGCTGGCAGAGGTGACAATCGCCCAGAACGGCCTCAATTTCCTCGAGTGCGACCTCACGTGGTGCCTGATGGGTATGGCCGGGGATGTGCATGACGCCCATAGCGGCTCCTACACGTAGACCTTGTCGAGACGCATGCCAAAGCCGCAGGCGACCTCGTAGTTAATCGTTCCGCGCAGTCGGGCCATCTCGTCCATAGTGATCTCGGCATCGCCATCGCGGCCGACAATAATCATCTCGTCACCATACTCGGCCTCGGGAATCTCGTGTGCCGGGTTGGACTGAATGGCGACCATAAACTGGTCCATGCAGATATTGCCAACCTGATGCACGCGCTCGCCGCGATACAGCACATCCATACGATTGGAAAGCGTACGCGATAGGCCATCGGCATAACCGATCGGCAGCGTGCAGATCTGAACGCGCGTACGCGGTACGCGGTAGGTAAAACCGTAGCCCACGCCCTCACCCATCGCAGGGTGTGCCACGCGCGTCACACGCGCATGGACGCTCATAACGGGATCAAGCTGCATCACGCGGCCACTCAGCTCGCACGGCTGCATTCCATACAAGCCAACGCCGGCGCGAATCATATCAAAATGCATCGAAGGGTCGAGCATCGAGGACGGCGTGTTGGCGCAGTGCACGATACCGCACTCAAAGCCCGCATCCTTAATGGCCTGAACGGCCTCGGTAAAGCGCTGACACTGCAGTTTGTAGTCCCAGCCCGAAGGTTCATCGGCCGTGGCGAAGTGCGTAAATACGCCGTCGCACTGAATACCGCGATGGAAATTTATACCGCGGACAAAGTCGAGCACCTGCGTGTAGTGAACGCCGATACGATTCATGCCCGTCTCGATGGCGAGATGATACTTGCCCACTTTGCCCGCCGCGACGGCACATTCGCCATACGCAAGAGCAAAGTCAGACGTATAGACCGAGGGCATGATATCAAACTCGAGCAACGTCGGAATGGCCTCGATAGGCGGCTCGCTTAGGATGAGGATGGGTTTCGTAATCCCGCCCTGTCGGAGCTCAACGCCCTCGTTAACCGTCGCCACGGCAAACATGTCGGCACCGGCCGAATACATGATCTTGGCGCACTCAACAGCTCCATGGCCATAAGCATCGGCCTTGACCACGCAGCACAGGCGCTGACGTGGATTCAGCAAGTTCTTGTAGGCCCTCGTGTTACGACGGAGCGCCCCACGGTCGATCTCGACCCAGGACCAGCGCGTCAAATCGGCTTTATTCATGATTAGTCATCCGACCCTTCGTCCATGATTCCCAGATCTTCGAGCGCATCCTTTGCCGCCAGCTCCATGGCAGGACCGATCAAGTCGATAAGATCGGTCGCGATAACGCTCTTCTCACCATACTCCGTCGCCGCGGCAAAACCGGCGTAGCTGTGAAGTGCGACGGCGTACGAATACAGCAACTCCCAACGATCCATCTCGTCGCGCATGGTGGCAAGCGTGCCGGCCAAAATACCCGCGAGAACATCACCCGAACCGGCAGTTGCTAGAGAAGCCGGACCCGAGAGCGGCAGCAACACACGCTCAACGCCACAGATAGCCGTCGTCGGCCCCTTGGCAATGACCACCAGATTGTCGGAGCCTGCAGCCCAGACAACCTTCTGCGCGGCCGCAATCGCGGTACCAAGGTCGTTCACCTCGTCACCGGCAACCAGACGCGAAAGCTCACGATAGTGCGGCGTCATAACCAACGGCTGCTCGCGACGATACATCTCGGGATTACTATCAATACCGTCAATGGCAATCTTAGCAAGGCAGTTGAGTGCATCGGCGTCCAAAATAAGCGGCACATCAAGCTCGAGCAAGCCCGAAACCACCTGCATAGCGCCGGCAGATGTCGTCATACCGGGACCGCACAGTACGCAGCTGTACTTCTTTGCAATCTCGCACACCGTCATGCGCGCAGCGGCGCCAAAGGAGCCGCGGGAATCAGACGGAATAGCAAAGACGGGAATCGAAGGAAGTGCCATGCGAATAAGATTGGCGCAGGCGTCAGGAGCCGCGACTGCCACGTAACCAGCACCCGCGCGAGCTGCAGACTTGGCCGCCATAATGGCAGCACCAGGATATTGCGCAGATCCGGCGACAATAAGCACAGAGCCACGGGAATACTTATCGATATTCGTAGGTAGTGGAGCAAAGTAATCAACTAAGTCACCGGGCTCGACAATCTCGGCGGCGTGGTCGACATCATCGATGACCTCGTCAAGACGGTCGTAAAGATTGCCGCAGATCAAATCGCCAGCATACTCAGGGCCATCGGCGCTATACAAACCAATCTTGGGCGCAATCATCGTCACCGTATGCTCGGCACGAATGCAGTCGTCATCAACAACGCCCGTCTCGGCATTCAGGCCCGAGGGGACATCAATGGATACGACACAGTCGGCGCATTCATTGACCGTAGGAATCCAGATGGAGAACGGCGCACGCAGATTCCCGTGAAAACCGGTACCAAAAATGGCATCGACAACAACATCGGCCTTATCGATCAAAACCTCGAGTTCATCACGCGAGGGGCCGACGCAAACGTGCACATCGCGGCCGGCAGTACGACGAGCAACATGACGTGCCAGAGCAGCAGGAATCTCATCCGGTTCAACCGGAGAAACGATATCCACGTCCACACCCTTATGGCTCAGGATATCGGCGGCAACCCAACCGTCGCCGCCATTATTACCAAAACCGACCAGAACGAGAACCCGATCGGGATTGAGCTTCAAGACCTCGTTGGCGGCAAACTCACCCGCTAGCTCCATAAGCTCAGCCTTCGAAGTCCCTTCGCGTTCGATGATATCCTCGAGACGAACGACTTCTTCGGTACTCAAAACCGGTTTCATCTATGCTCCTAGCGTATCTTGCGAAGCATCGCCCAGGTGCTCCGTCAATGCTGAATTCTGCAGCTGCTCAAGCTCATCTAAAACAGAGCGAGCCTCTTTAAATGTCTGCGCAACGCGTTTCTTGGTGCTCACCTTTTCATCTTTTGGCTTAGGCCGAGCATCTTCGGTAATCGCGATGGCATTCGCAACGGCCAAGTCTCCTGTAAGCGTAATGGAAAGAGCGACCTCAACAACACCAAGCTCATGAGCGATCTCGAGTGCACGGCCCGAAAGCAGCGCCTTCGGTTTGCCGAGTTTATCACGCGTTACCGAAACATCCTTGCGACCAACGCCTTGACTAAAACCCGTGCCGAGAGCTTTAAGCACCGCCTCGCGCGAAGCAAAGCGGCTCGCATAGTGAGCAGCGGGACGCGATGATGCATCGCAATACGCACGCTCATCTTCGGTAAACACACGCCGAGCAAACGACGGCGTCTTTTCAAGAATTGATTTCATGCGGGAAATCTCGACGATATCAACGCCGATACCAGCTTCAGCCATGTTCACCTCCATATCGCACAGACTAAGTTATTGTAGCCCGTTCACAGAAGATGCGACAAACGAGGGTTATAAAACACAGCTACTATGTGAGACAAAAGCCCGTAAACGCAAAAAAAGGGAGAGGCCGCGAGGCCTCCCCCTTCTCAGTTCAAGCGTACGGCTCGGTGCCGTCCAC
>CALLFD010000208.1 GCA_937997605.1 uncultured Collinsella sp.
TCTTGCGGGTCACCTCGGCATAGCGGTCCATCTACATCTCCTCCTTCACCAGCGCGGCAAACGCGGCCAGCACCTCGTCGTTTTCCTGCGGGGTGCCTACGGTAATGCGCAGACAGTCCGCGAGCCCCGGCGCGTAACTAAAGTCGCGCACCAAAATTGAATACTCGTCGCGCAGACGCTCGCGCACGCGCGTGGCATGCGGTGTGCGCACAAGCACAAAGTTCGTCGCGCTCGGCCACGCCTCCACGGGCAGACCCTCGGCAGCCATTGCGCGCAGGGCACACAACTCGCGCTCGCGCTCGGATGCGACCTGTGCCACCACGGGCGCGTACGCATCGCGGGCGCGCACGCAGGCAAGCGCCGCCGCCTGGCTCAGCACGTTGACCGAATAGATCTGGCGAATCGCCGCGAACACGTCGATGACCTCGGACGCCGCGATCACGTAGCCCAGACGCGTGCCGGCAGCGCCAAACGCCTTGGACAGCGTATGTAAAATCACCAGGTTGGGATGCTCGGCGATAAGGCCCTGCGCCGTGGTGGCCGCGCCAAACGAATCGTCGGCAAACTCAACGTAGGCCTCGTCGACCATCACCATGCCGGGGCACGCATCGCACAGCGCCGCGATAAAGTCGAGCGGCGCCACGTCGCCCGTGGGGTTATTGGGCGAGGTCACGATTGCCAGGTTGCACTCGGGCGCTGCCGCAAGCACGGCTGTCTGGTCGAGCTCAAAGGTCGCGGGGTCGCGCCACACGTCACGCACCTCGGTCTGGCAGAGCGACGCAAAGAACGCGTACTCGCTAAAGCACGGCGGGCAGTTGAGCAGGGTCCGTCCCACGCCGCCAAACGCCAACAGGTAGTTATAGAGCAGCTCGTCGCCGCCGTTTCCCACGCAGACATTCTCGCGCGCCACGCCATGCCAGGCAGCAAGCTCGTCGCGCAGGTCGTTCGACATGGGATCGGGATAGCGATTGAGCGGTGTGGCAGCCAGGGCAGCGTCGACCGCCTCGCGCACGCCGGTCGGCACGGGATAGGTGTTCTCGTTGGCCGAAAGGTTGATGCGCGTAGGCGTAAAGTTGGGATCGTAGGGCTCAATACCGGCCAGGTAAGGCTGGACGAGCTCCTTCATGTGGGGCGTCAGCTCGGCCATATTAGGCCTCCTTACCAGTCGCGCCAACGCCATCCGCGCCCGCAGCCGCCAGGTCAACGCCCTCGGCAACCGTCGCCACGGCGTCGCCCGGCCAGGCGACCTTGGTCAGGTCGGCCGCGGCGAGTGACTCGGCACTCACGGCATCCTCGCCCTGCTCCAACACGCGGCGGCGCAGTGCGGCCGAAAGCGCGTGTGCCCACAGACCCTCGGCCTCGGCCAGGCGCTGCGTAGCGGGAGCGTCGGAGAGCAGGCCCTCGGGCGTATAGCAAATGACACTCGAGCGCTTGACGAACTCCTCCACCGAAAGCGGGTTGGAGAACATGGCCGTACCGCCGGTCGGCAGCGTGTGATTGGGGCCGGCAACGTAATCGCCGAGCGGCTCGGAGCTCCAAGCGCCCACAAAGATGGCGCCGGCGTTGCGAATGCCGCCGAGCAGGCCCATCGC
>CALLFD010000209.1 GCA_937997605.1 uncultured Collinsella sp.
GAGGCCGTGCATCTGCGCGCCCATGCCCAGCTTGCCCGCAAGATGGGCATCAAGGACGATCATATCTTTATCCTCGATAACGGCGACACGCTCGAGATGCGCGGCGGTATCGTCAAGCGCGGTACGCCCGTCGAGTCCGGCGTCGTCTACGTCGACGGCCTTCGTATCGGCGATACCGACCCCATCGTCTTGCGCGATCGTCAGAAGCTCGCCAATGACGGTATGGTTACCGCTGTTGCCATCGTCTCGCTTAAACACAAGAAGATCGAGGCCATCGAGTTCTCGGGCCGCGGCGTCTCGTTTGCCATCGACGACCAGTTCTCTGAGGATGCCTCCGCGTCCATCATGAAGACGATCGAGAAGGGCAAGTTCAGCTTTACGAGCAGCGGTTCCGATGCCATTCGCAAGGCCGTGCGCGATTCGCTCTCCAACTTTATTTGGAGCCGTACGCGCACTCGTCCGATGATCATCCCGGTCGTCATGGAGGTTTAGTTTGGCGCGCGGATCTGCACAAAACTCCAAAGGCAATAAGGCCAACAACCAACCGGCATCTGCTAAGGGTGCCGGTTCCCATCTGCGTGCCAATAAGGGCCACGAGTCCGAGTTCGATGATTTCGAGCCCTTGGTCGAGCCCTCGGCCAACCGTGATATCGCCGGCGTGGTCATCGCCGTTTTGGCGATTGCGTCCTTCATTGCCGTGATTTCGCCGGCGACCGCACCCGTTACGGCTGCGGTTGCCGGTTTCTACCACCTGGGCTTTGGTCTGGGCGCCTACGTGCTGCCGATCGTCATTTTGCTGTTTGCCGCCACGCTCTTTTTAGGCGAGGACTCGCCGCTCAACGCGCGCTCTGTTGCGGGCGGCGCCGTGGTCTTTATCGCCGTCGTCTCCATTCTTTCGTTGATGGTGCCAGGTACGAGCGACTCGTGCGACCTTATGTTCACGCCGCAAAATCTGTCCGCCTCGGGTGGCTACATTGGTGCGTTTATTGCGAGTGCGCTGCAGAATGCCCTGGGTAAGCCTATCGCGATGGTGGTCCTGTTGGGCCTTGTCGTCGTGGGCCTGGTCATCATCGGCTTTTCGGTGGGCGGCGTTTTGCGCTCTGCTCGCGACCGTGCGGCCGATTTTGCCGAGCGCCGTCGTGCCGATGTTAACGCGAGTCCGTGGGGTGACGATGAGGCCCTGTCGGTGCCCGGCGTTGCCCGTCCGCATCTGAGCATTCTTCGTCAAAAGGGCTCCGATGCTGCCGTGACCACGGTCATGGGCAACGATGTGGACCCGGTTTTGGACGATGACGACGAGGACGAGGATCCGTTTGTCGACGTGTCCGATGCCGTGGAAGCTGAGCGCGCTAAGACGACGCTGTTGCCGCGCCGCCATGCCAAGAAGGGTAAGGCTGCGCCCAAACTCAATACGAGTGAGCCCGACCCGTCTTGGTCCGAGAGCGAGATTGAGCTCACCGAGGGTGATGACGAGGACGACGAGGCTCCGATTGAGACCGCAAAGACAACTTTGCTGCCGCGTCGCCATGCAAAGCGCGACCAGGTAACCGGTCAGCTTTCGATGGAAGACGACCCCGATAAGATCGACGAGTCCGAGCCGCCGTTTGCCGTGAATCCTGTCTCGGCAGTACCTCAGATCCCCGATTTCTTGAAGCATCCCAAGGTTGCCGATGCGCCTGCCTTGAGTGCTGTCGAATCGGCTGCGGCCAGCGATGGGGGAACGGACGGCGGCGCCGCAGATAACGAGGGCGAAGAAGAGGACGGCCTCAAACTTCCGCCACTTGAGATTCTGCATGCCAACCCGCAGTCGGCTTCCTCCGCGTCTTCTGACAAGGAGCTGGAACAGACTGCCGAGTCGCTTCAGTCCACCTTGCTGGAGTTTGGTCGTAGTGCCCGCGTGGTCGGCTGGATCGCCGGCCCCACGGTGACGACCTTTAAGCTGCAACCTGGCGAGGGCGAGCGCGTGAGCAAGATTTCGAGCCTCGAGGACGATATCGCGCTATCGCTTGCTGCCCAGTCGGTGCGTATCTTTGCCCCGATCCCCGGCACCTCGCTTGTGGGTATCGAGATCCCCAATCGCAAGCGCCAGAACGTCAACCTGGGCGACGTGCTTCCCTATGTGAAGGGCGGTCCGCTCGAGCTCGCCATCGGTCGAGATGCCGAGGGTACGCCGGTCGTCGCCGACCTTGCCAAGATGCCCCACCTGCTGATCGCCGGTACCACGGGTTCCGGTAAGTCGGTCATGATCAACTCCATCATCACGACCTTGCTCATGCGCGCCCTTCCCGAGGACGTTCGCCTGATCATGGTCGACCCCAAGCGCGTCGAGCTTGCGGGCTATAACGGTCTGCCGCATCTTTACGTGCCTGTAGTGACCGAGCCCAAGCAGGCCGCGAGCGCTCTGCAATGGGCCGTGTCCGAGATGGAGCGTCGCCTGAAGGTCTTCGAGCGTCTCAA
>CALLFD010000210.1 GCA_937997605.1 uncultured Collinsella sp.
ACTCGGTGCTCGACGTCAACGTGCTGGACGAGGGCATGTCGCCCGAGCTTGCACACGGCCTTTTGCGAGCTCTTGCCATGAACGAGAGCCAGGCTGTCACGTACAAGACGCTCGTAAAGGACGCCTCGTACGGTGAGGCGGGCCCCGACGAGAGGACCATCGCTGCGTACTTGGACCTCTTCAACAGGCTCAAGCTGACCGAGGACCTGTGCGGATGGGAGCCGCCCATGCGCTCGAAGGCCCGCGTTCGCGTGCGCCCCAAGCGCTACTTCTGTGACCCGTCACTTGCGGCGGCGTTGCTGGGGGCTACCCCTGAGCGGCTGCTTGGCGATATGCAAACGCTGGGGATGCTCTTTGAGAATCTCGTCCTGCGCGACGTGCGCGTGTTCCTTTCCACCTACGGCGGTGTCGACAACAGTGTCCATTATTTCCGAGATGAGAAGGGCCTTGAGGTCGATCTGATCGTTGAGCACGACGGGCGCTGGGGAGCCATCGAGGTCAAGCTGAGTGATGCGAAAGCAGACGATGGAGCGAGAAATCTCAAGGCGCTGGAGAGGAAAGTGCTCTCCAATCCTGCCGCCCAGAATGCCGCGCCGGCGTTTTTGGCGGTCGTGGTTGGAAAGGGGAGCATTGCCTACACACGCGACGACGGCGTGGCGGTGATTCCCATGGCGGCACTTGGGGCGTAGTGGTTTTGCGGGCGTGCCGTGCTTCCTTTACCGAAAATCCATTTGGTAAACCAGATGCTCGCGGATAGAATAAAGTTGACGGCAGCCCAAGGGTGATAGCTGGGCAGTGCCGTTGCTTGGTCAAGAGGTCAGTGCCTTAATGGCAGCGACTTGTTATGCTTCGAATGCTGCTTGAGTGCCTCGGAAAGTTCGATAAGCGTCGTGAAGAGCGAGACCAAAGCAACCAAGAGCTCTACGAGCTCTGATGGGCCCGGGATGACCGCTGATTCAAGTCACCGGGCCTAAATTTTTTTCACACATTTGAATAGAGCGGGCGACTCTCTTGGGGCCGTCTGCATGGCGTGTGCTTGGCGCATGGTATTGCGCCCCGCTTTCACGTCCGCACGGGCGCCTATCCTTACAGCAATGTAGCCGCCTGTGTAGTAAGCGGCCAGCAACGGAGAAAGGCCCTAACCGTGTCAGCTGAAAAGACGCCGTGTATCTCGGCTATCGATACGACGAACTTTGCGCGCCAGGTTGTGCTGGACTTTGAGTTTGCGCCGGTGCCAAAGCAGCGCCAACGTCGTGGACTGCGCAACGAGATTATCGAGGTCGGCGCCGTCAAGCTCGATTACCACGGCAACGTGATGGGCGAGTTCTCGCAGTTTGTGCAGACAGAATTTACCGAAGGCGTTGCGTTTCCCGTCCGCGAGCTCACAGGGATATCGGCCGTGGATACCGCGATGGCCGATCCGCTCTATGTGGTGATCAAAAGGCTCAGCGATTGGATCGGTCGCTACTCCGCCCAAGTGGTTTGCTGGAGCGGGGCAGATCGTCGACAGCTTTTGACCGAGTGCCAGGCAAAGCATATCGACCTTGCCTCATTTCCTACGGACTGGGCCGACCTGCAGGCGTTTTACACCTCGATCATGGATGTGGGTAGCCACGGGTGCGTCTCGTTGAGCGACGCGACAACGTGGTTTGGCATCGGGTTCGACGAGTCGACGGGCCACGCCCACGGCGCCCTGGCCGATGCGCGCGTAACCGCCAAGTTGCTCAAGCAGATGATGGACGGGGACTATTGCGTGAGTCCGCGTGCTCAGGAGATCCGCCAGCGGTGGGGGATGGGCGATCGAGCCCAGACGCGCCTCTCCAGCAAGTGCCCCGAGCTGGTTGACCTGCTGCTGAAGCTGAAGGCGGAGGGGAGGTAGGGCAGATTGCGGAGCTCTAATTCTGCATTGTATTTGCGCCTAGGTGCAATATATCGGACTATGTTTGAGTCTTGAACCTGAATTGTTGTTCAACAATTTGTACCGTACCTGCGGCGCGAGAATAGTTACCGCTCATCGTTAATATGCCGAGCTTGGCAATAAAAATTTCGGACCCGAATATAATTCAAAATAAGGTTATGGGGTTGCTGGCTTCATTTCGGGTGGCCAAACAACAGAATGGCTAAGATAACGAGGGTATTGTGAACAGTAGTAAAAGGGCGTCATTTGCTGATCTATTTAACTCTCATTCTTGCGTAGGAAATGACATCCATTTCTCTTTCCCAAATATGGGTGAGGTTGAAATTACGTCGATCACGCGGGCGAACTTGTCTTTGCTGCGCAGGGCTCGAACAAAGGGATGTCCGGGCCTTATTGTCAGCTGCCCTGATTTCGAAAGAGAAGCCATCGCTATTGTGCTCTTGGCGGCGCTGGAGAACTTGATGACTGGTGAACCTCGCCAAGGACTTCATAAGGTTCAGATTGGCGATAAGGTCGCGATCGGAAACTGTGTCGTCAAGATTACCTCGATTGACGAAAAAGCAGTCAGATTTTCTTCTCAAGATGAATCGCTTGGCCTCAGCAGAGAGGTGAGGGAGTTTCCGCTTGCCCACAACGCTTCCGCTGCCGCGGAACTCTCGTTGACGCGAAGCACGAAAAAGCGCAAGCGTAATTCATGGCGTAGAGAAGAGGAGCTTTACCAATCACTTGCCCCAGCACTCAAAAACGTTCTGAATCAATGCGGTAGAACCGTCCAACCAGTTGGTTACGTTACTTCCCCATCCCAATACGCGAATGATGCGCCGACTGCTATCTGTAGGGGCAAGGTGCAGATAGCAGGCCGAGAATACGACCTAAACGAATTAATGCCAGTGACTTACATTGACCAAAGCGGCAAGGAGCACTGCGGCTTTAAATGGCCTTTCGCATGTACTCCATCCATTTTTATTGGCCCGCGCGTAGACGGTGTGGGCAGCATTTCTCAAATTATCGATGCCTCTATGGACGAATCACTTCCTGTTGACTTTATATCCCTGAACATATCAACTCCCGATTTGATGAACACGACACTGTTGAGCGACATTTTAGATTTAAAAGATTGCGGAATTGGGGCTATTTGCTTCTGCGACCGTTGGACGATGGACCGTTTGCGTCAACTGGGAGACCGAGGTTTCTTATTTTTTGACTGGGATGACTGCAATGCCGCACTGCTATCGGATCGTCCGGTTCTGTCTGATATCCAACGCAGGATTCTTGACGCACCAAGTGAAATTGTGTGTCCGGTAGCTGATGAGCGGGCAGGTTTAACCCGTGCTGCCGAGATCGTGTACAAGACATTGGGTAGCATTGATGTGGATGATGACGATGTCCTCGGGGCGATCCAAGACATCTATGTTGTTTTGGGGTCTGCAATCCGAATGACGGAAGCGCCTGACAAACAGTATAGTGATTTGCAGTGTGACATTATCAACTCCGCGCGTAAATTGATCGAAGACTCGAGAGTTTTGATGCTCCCTGATTACAATCTGCTCGTTGAGGCATGCGGCATTTTAACTGCTGTATTTAGAGCGGGACATCGAATGCCAAAAGAACAGGTCATATACGATTTAATCGTCGACGGTATTGAGGATGACTTGTCTACCATTCTTGTTGTTGACAGAAATCGGGTTGACGAAGTCTATGCTTATTGGGCAAAGGAACTTGAGCTAAACGAATATAGCGTGAAGCAATTTAAAGTGATTGCGGTAAGAGACTATCTGCGAGGAAAATATCTCGGCAGCCAGGACCGAGTTATTTTTAGCGGATGGTATGACAAGGGGACTATGGTCAAGGCCCTTCATGCTGGTTTGGCGAACAATGTCTATCTCGTTCTCTATGGATATGAAGATGGAAACGGTGGACTAGAAGTTGGTTGGCGGACAAATGCCCGCTTGCAATGGAATGAAATGACAAACCGTTGTCTCGAGGTGTCGGATAAGACGTTGGATGCGTTAGACATTTCGCCGCTTAAGAGAGTTAATAGAGTTTTGTCGCCAAAACGGGTGAGAATACCGGTTAAAACTGAAGAAGCTTGCGATGAGCAACCATCGTCTTTTGTTAGCAAATTAGAGGAAAAGCGAATTAACAAAGACGTCGCAAAAGACGGAGAAGAGTCTGTTCTTGCAACGCCGGTACTGTTTCATGATGGAACCCACGTTTGGCTTAGGGCAAAGACTTCGGCTAGGAAGGGTGGCCGCCTTCTTGTTATCAGCAATTGTCTTGCTGGAAAAAGTGCGGAGCCTGAACAGAAATCCGCTTCGGCCCTTCTTCCTGGAGACGTGGTTCTGCGAACTCATTCAGATAAGTCGTATATAAAAAGGGAATCTGAAAGGTCCACGGAAAACTACGACAATGTGCTGGCTGCGGCGCATAAATGGCGTGAGCCAATTAAGGATGCACGTATGGCTGGATACACAGATGCCGAAATAGTAGACAAGATTTACTCAGAGGTGTCGGAAACGCGAACGAAAAGCGCGGTCCGAGCTTGGGTGAGAGGAAGAAATATTGCACCGCAAGCGAAGGAGGACGTGCGGGCGATATTTGTTGCGCTTGGTTTTTCGATAACCGACGAAGAATTAAATTCTATTGAGCATGCCGTCTCTGCTATTAGGAACAAGCACCGTGCGGTCGGTAGAATTGCAGCGAAAGATATGGTCGCTGCGTTTATTCGCGATTTAACCAAATATGGTCTTGATAGCGCGGTTGCCGGTTTCGACGAGCGCCATGAGGCAGGCGATATCGAACTGCTCAGAGTTGCTTTAGTTGGCGATCAAAAAGATGTGGCGATTAATCGCGCTGACGTTTTGTAGGGAGTGCTTTTAGATGAATGCAAAATTCGATGACGCTATTGATGAAGAGCTCAGGAACCGGCTGTATAAGTCTGTGCATGAGGAGTTTGTTGGGCCGATGGACCCAGACTCTGAAGAAATACTTGACGAGCGTGATTCTCCGGCGGGTCGGTATCATGCTGGAGTCTTGCACCCAAGGGGCGCTCACGTTGATGTCGCCCAAGGGGAGAGCGCCGGCAGAGAAGCGGATACGGTTCTGGATGAACGCAATGAGGGCCCTGCTCGCGACGGAGGCTCGCCAGATATAGCGGATGCCTCAGACGTGGGCGAGGCTTTACCTGACGAGGACTATGAAGAGCCAGTCGCGCTATCTAACGCACGTGCACAGTCTGCCATTAGCATGACCGTGGCAGTTCGGCCGGGAGACGTCCTATCGGCCGATATCCGTTGCGCAAAATATGTCCGAATCAAAGTCGACGACAAGAGCCATTTTAAACGCGTTCCCGTGCACTTTGTTTTCAAATCGGGAGACCTTGCAATTCCAAGCGGACGTCATGATGATGTCAAGCGCGTTTACAGGTTGGGGAAAGAGCATCTCGAGCTATGGCTTGTTTACCGTCGTGCTATTTCCGGCGGTGTAGTGCTCACGGTGGCTGTATGTAATACGGACAACGCAACGGGCAATCGGTCCGATGATGATCTCAAGTGTTATTACCAAACTTATTTAAGAATTAGCTCTAGCAGTGGCCAGATCGGAAGAGCGTCGTGTAGGGAAAGAGTGTCCTACTGAGTGTAGA
>CALLFD010000211.1 GCA_937997605.1 uncultured Collinsella sp.
GCTCGAAGGTCCGGATGTTGCGACCCTCGCGACCGATGATACGGCCCTTGAGGTCATCAGAGGGAATGTGCACGGAGGTAACGGTGACCTCGGCAGTGTGGTCGGCAGCGCAGCGCTGAATCGCCAGGGACAGAATCTCCTGGGCGGTCTTGTGGCACTCGGCGCGAACCTGCTGCTCGGACTCGCGAATGATCGTGGCGGCCTCGTGGGTGACCTCGCCGCGAACCTTATCGAGGAGCTCCTTGTGGGCGTCCTCGCGGGTAAGGTCGGCGATACGCTCAAGCTCGGAGGTCTGCTTTGCGCAGAGCTCCTCGAGCTCACGGGAGCGCTTCTCGACCTGACCGGCCTGGCTGGACAGCTGATGTTCGCGCTTGTCGAGAGCATCGTTGCGGCGATCGAGGGATTCCTCGCGCTGCATCACGCGGTTCTCGAGCGTACGAATCTCGTTCTTACGTTGCTTGTCCTCGGCCTCGGCGGCCTGCTTGTTCTTGATGATTTCCTCTTTAGCCTCGAGCAGAGCCTCTTTTTTGAGGGTCTCGGCCTGACGCTTAGCATCACCGATCAGGGACTCAGCCTGTGCGTGTGCCGACTGAATCTTTTCGTCGGCCTCGTGAAGACTACCCTGCTTGGCGGTGCGCATGTAGGCAATGGCGGCGATGGCACCCAAAACGAGGCCAACGAGCGCTGCAATGATAGGCATGCTCACTCCTTTTTATGGATTCGTTACACAACAAAGCGAACCGTCCTTACGAACGGCTCGCGACATTTGAGTAATATGGGCGCAGCTTATGCGGGTCGGATACAGATAAACATATAAACAAACTCATCACAGATGAGCACATATCACAAAGCAAATGACAGTGTTTATCGTACGTTGAACCACAACAACTGTCAAATAAATGGCCCCAGTACGGCGGCTAAAACGCGGTGAGCGGCGGGGCCACAAAACGCATACGCCTAAAGCGCACATTCCTCGCATTCGGCATCGAGACGTGCCTTAACGGCATCGGCGGCGATGTGATACGAGAAGCCCTTGCCCATCAAAAACCGAACCAGTTTTTCGAATCCGCGCGTCTCTGGAACACGCCGCTTGGCGAGCAGGGCTGACGCACGCGCCAAATCGTCTTCGACGGCAAAATAATCCTCGGGATAACCGGGAATGTCATCGAGCACAACATGACGTCGCTTGAGCTCGGTCTCGATTTTGCGCTGTCCCCAACCGCGCCGCTTGCGTTCCTCGATAAAGTACGAGCAAAAGCGGTTCTCGTCTAAAAAGCGATACTCGGTGGCGCGCTCGACGGCGAAATCGATCGCGGGCTGGTGAAAGCCGTAGCGAGCCAGCTTGTCACGGACCTCACCCGTCGCATGGTCGCGGCGCGATAACATCTCAGTCACCATGGTAAGTGCACATTTACGCTCGATGAGCTGCACCGCCTCACGAAAGTTATCCCAATCACAGGGAAGATCGGGGCGGTTTTTGACATACAGGCGCGCGACCCGCACGGGAATCCAAATGGACCGCTCAAAACCGCCCTCAAGCTCACAATCGATATGTGCGCAAGGCTTTTTGGACGCATACCCGCTCGAGAACGAGGAGGCCGCCTTCTTATCGGGAAAGACGACCGTGGCCTCGGTCACCGTATACGACATGAGCGTAACCGCTACTCGTCGTCATCATCGAGCATGGCGGAACCATCGATGGCGTAAAGCTCGTCAAACTCCTCAGGCGCAGGCTGATCGGTCAGCTCTACCTCGGACGGAGCATCGTCATCAAACTCAAGCCCGCAGGCAAGACGGACCTTATGCTCAATCTCGTCGGCGCAATCGGGGTGTTCGCGCAGGAACGCCTTGGCGGCCTCGCGACCGTTGCCGAGCTTGTCCTCGCCATAGGCAAACCAGGAGCCCATCTTCTTGCAGATGCCGCACTCGACAGCCATGTCCAGAATCGAGCCCTCCTTAGAGATGCCCGTACCGTACATAATGTCGAACTCAGCAGAACGGAACGGAGCTGCCACCTTGTTCTTAACGACCTTAGCGCGCACGCGGTTACCGATAACCTCGTCCTTAAGCTTAATGCTATCGATACGGCGAATGTCGATACGCACCGAAGAGAAGAACTTAAGGGCGCGGCCGCCCGTCGTGGTCTCGGGGTTGCCGAACATGACGCCGATCTTCTCACGCAGCTGGTTAATGAAGATGCACGTCGTGTTGGACTTAGACAGCGAGCCGGCGAGCTTGCGGAGCGCTTGGCTCATCAGGCGAGCCTGAAGACCGACCGTAGTGTCGCCGATTTCTCCCTCGATCTCGGCACGCGGGGTCAGCGCGGCGACGGAGTCAACAACGATGGCATCGATGGCGCCGGAACGCACGAGCATGTCAACAATCTCGAGCGCCTGCTCGCCCGTATCGGGCTGAGAAATGAGCACCTCGTCGATATCCACGCCGATACGCGCGGCATAAGTGGGATCGAGCGCATGCTCGGCATCGATAAATGCCACAACGCCACCCATTGCCTGGGCCTCGGCCAGGATCTCGAGCGAAAGCGTCGTCTTACCGGAGGACTCAGGACCGTAAATCTCGACGATACGGCCACGCGGCACGCCGCCGATACCCAGCGCGGCATCGAGTGCCAGAGCGCCCGTAGGGATGGCCTCGACCTCGAGCTCGGGGCCACCGTCGCCGTACCTCATGATGGAACCCTGGCCGAATTTCTTCTCGATCTCAGCCTTGGTGGTGGCGATCATCTCATCGCGCTCTTTACCCGTCGTGCGAGCATGAACGGTACGTACGGGACCTGAATTCTTGGCCATGAATAGCCCTCCTCTTAACAACCTGCATCGATAATAAACGAACGGCTGTTCGTGGTCAACCGTTCAGATAAATCATATGCAGCCGACCTTTCCAAAACCCAACCAAAAGCCGACCAAACACTGACCAAATGCTTGACCATAAAGGGCCAAATAAGAACAAGGCAGGCAAAAATACACCTATGAACAGCACAAACGCTAAATTCTTCTGAGGTCCCCATCTCCACAATTAAGGGGCCCGGAGGCCCCTTAAAACACGTCTATTCCATAGAATCGAGCACGCAGACAATGCGACCCAATGCCTCCGTGACCGCATGGGCACGAACACGCGAACGGTCGCCCTCATAGTGGCAGCGCACAGAGTCCACGACCGGCACTCCCCCATCGGCGGAACGATGTGCCCAGCCAATATAGAAAGTGCCAGCAGGATCGTCCTCAGTACCACCGCCGGGGCCGGCATAACCCGTTGCGCTCACTGCAATATCGCTCTGGTACAGCTCCAGCGAACCCGACGCCATCTCGCGCGCAGTTTGATGCGAAACCGCGGTGTAGCGGTCGAGCGTCTCCTGCTCAACACCCAGCACGCGATGCTTAATCTCATCGCAGTAGGTCACCGCACCGCCACGAAGCACCGCCGAGGCACCCGGGA
>CALLFD010000212.1 GCA_937997605.1 uncultured Collinsella sp.
GCGACCCGCGTGTGTGGGGCGAAGCCGAGCACGCATGCCGTACCGTCGCTATTTTGGGCGGCTCCGTGGGCGACTTTGGAGAGCTCGCCATCGACGCGGGCGCAGATGTCATCGTAACCGGCGAGGCGGGCTACCACGTGGCGCAAGACCTTGCCTTGCGCGGGCTGCCGGTGATTTTGCTCGGCCACGACCGCTCCGAAGAGCCATTCGTTGATATATTGATGAACTCTGCAGTTGACGCCGGGGTCGACCCCCGTCATGCGATTAAAATACTGAACCCTTGCCAATGGTGGACTGTGACAAAAGGAGAGAACTTATGAGCGCCGGCGCTACGCTACTCAAGCTGCAACAGATCGATTTGGAGCTCGCCCGCAACAAGAGCGAACTTGCCAATATGCCGGAGCTCAAGGAGCTCGCTTCCAAGCGCAAGACCTACGTTAAGCTCAAGTCCGAGATGACCAAGCTCTACGCCCAGCGCAAGGATCTGGACATTGAGCTCGACGATCTCAACACCACCGAGATTCAGACCAACAACGCCATCGAGGCTGCCAAGAAGCGCCATGTCGACGGCTCCGACTACCGCGAGGTTCAAGACCTAGAGAACGAGCTCGCCACCCTGGCCAAGCGTCTGGACAAGATCGAGCACACCCGCAAGGACGTCGTCGTCGCCCACAAGGAGGCGCTCGACCGCGAGGCTCGCGCGCAGGCCATCATCGCCAAGTTCGAGGAGGGCGTGAAGGCCGATACCAAGGCCGCCCGCGCCAAGGCCGCCGACCTGCAGGCCCAGATTGATGCCGCCACCAAGGAGCGCACCGCGCTTGCCGCCACGCTGCCGACCGACGTGCTCACCGACTACGAGCGTCTGCTCAAGCAGTTCCGCGGCCTGGCCGTCGAGACCATCCAGGGCAACATTCCCACGGTCTGCCACACCGCGCTGCAGGCATCGTCCATGAGCGACCTCAACCACGACGGCAGCGAGATTACGCACTGCCCGTACTGCCACCGCCTCCTGGTACTCCCGAGCAAGGAAGCCTAGCGATGACAGCGGCATCCAACAATTCAATGCAACTTGAGGGAAAAACGATCCTGCTGGGCATTACCGGCGGGATCGCCGCCTATAAGTCGTGCAATATCGTGCGCCTGCTGCAAAAGCGTGGCGCGCGCGTCAAGGTCGTTATGAGCGAGCATGCCACCGAGTTTGTCGGCCCGCTCACCTTCCGTGCGCTCACCAACGAGCCCGTCGCCGTAGGCCTGTTCGACGACCCCTCCGACCCCATCCACCACATCTCGCTGGCGCAAGAGCCCGATCTGGTGGTCGTGGCGCCCGCGACGGCCAATATCATCGCCAAGATGGCCAACGGCATCGCCGACGACCTCATCTCCACCACGCTACTTGCGACGCCGCGACCCATCGTGATCGCACCCGCTATGAACAACGGCATGTGGAAGGCGCCGGCGACACAGGCCAACATGTCCACGCTGCGCGAGCGCGGTGTCCATGTGGTGGGACCCGGCAGCGGCTACCTTGCCTGCGGCGACGTGGACACGGGACGCATGAGCGAGCCCGAGGACATCGTCGAGGCTGTCTGCGAGGTGCTCAACCCCGCGCCTCAGGACCTGGCAGGTAAGCGCATCGTGATTACCGCCGGCCCCACGCACGAGCCGATCGACCCGGTGCGCTTCATTGGCAACCGCTCTTCGGGCAAGATGGGCATCGCCCTATCGGGGGAGGCTGCTCGCCGCGGTGCTGCGGTCACGCTCGTGCTGGGACCGACATCGCTCGATGTTCCCCGCGGCGTGGCGTGCGTACGCGTGCAGACCGCCGCAGAGATGCTCCAGGCGGCACTGAGCGCCTTCCAGACGGCCGATGCAGCCATTTGCGCGGCCGCCGTCGCCGACTACACTCCAGCGGCCCCAGCGGACCATAAGCTCAAAAAGTCCAACGAACGCTTGGATCGCATCGAGCTTATCGAAACGGTCGATATTTTGGCCGAGCTTTCGCGCAAGAAGGGCGAGCGATGCGTGATCGGCTTTGCGGCCGAGACCGATAACGTCGTGGAGTACGCGCAGCGCAAGCTCGTCCTCAAGGGTTGCGATGCCATTATCGCCAACGATGTCTCGCGTGCCGATTCGGGTTTTGGAACCGACACCAACAAGGCCTGGATCGTGAGCACAGCGGGTACGCAAGAACTTCCCGTACTAACAAAACCCCAGCTCGCAGATACAATTTTGGACTTGCTTCAAAATTTGTAAAAAAGTTCTTGCGCAAGGACAAAGTTTCGGGTTAATATACTCCCTGTTGCGAGCGAGAGCAGAGCAACAAACAAAAGCTTCGGGACGTGGCGCAGCTTGGTAGCGCACTTGACTGGGGGTCAAGGGGTCGCTGGTTCGAATCCAGTCGTCCCGACCAGAAGTTTGCAGGTCAGGCACCTAGTGCCTGACCTTTTTTGTTTTAAGCAATTGCTTAATTTTGATTAAGCAACAGGACGCCAAAATCTAGCTGCGCGATATTCGCTTTTTGCGGTTACTTGCGTGTTTTGCACACGCTTGAGCCGATTTATTAACGCGATGTGAATCTACATACGCGTAGCTGGTATACAGCCGAGTACAGGCTGTATTTATCGCGGCGATTTACATAGGTATAGTGACTGTAACGAACAAGCGTGTCGCTGTATTTATTCCAGTAGTTCACTTGATCGGTGGACAAGTGGGCTGTTGCAACGAAACGCCAAGCAGGATGGGCTCTATACGAGGACGCCGCAGAGGTAATGGCGGGGGAGTGCGGCAGGCGCTCTGAGAGCCGCTGTATGACCCCATTTCTCCTCAACTCGATAACCTGTGCTATGAACCTCAAACCCCTTCGTTCTGCTGCTAAAAGAAAGGCCCGCGCAGGATAGCGCGGGCCTTTATCCATATGTCAGCTTATAGGACAAACTGTCTAGAAACACCAAGCGGGAAACACGAAGTCGGTTGCCGTGTAGCCGTGGTTGCTCCAGTCACCGTTGCTATGGACATAGCGGAAGTACTGGGAGCCATCCAGACATACGGAGCGAGTCCAGTGGCTAGAGCCGGACGAAGCCCCGGAAAATTTTTCCTGCGTCACGCCCTTGAAGGCGTAATACTCGTACTGGGAGCCGTCGGACTGGAGGTGCCCATTGGCCTGGAGGTTTCCGTAGACCTCGGTCGTCGAGAGCAGGAAGACCTTGTCGGTCGTGGCCGTCACGGTGCCGGGGTATGTGTCCAACTTGTTGTCGGTCATTTTCGTGACGGCTTTCGCCCTAGATTGGATCTCAGCCGGCAGGAGCGCCCAGAGGTCGCCGGAGTTGAGGCGGCCGCGCAGCTCGGACTGCTCCCATCCGCCGAAATTGTAATATGAGTCACTCATGCGCTGCTTGCCCATTGCGCCGTTGGTCGCCTCAAATGTGAGTCCCGCCTTGCCGGTGCCGTCCGCGAGGTCGTCGTGGTTGATGCCGACGATGCGGTACTCGAGCGTCTCGCCATTGGTCAACTTGACGGAGAATTTCGTCCCCGCATCCATCGCCGCCTTCGCCTTGGCGTATGCGGGAGAAGCCGTGCCATCCTTGGCGATGTCCTCGGCCACGGCCTTCTGCTCCTCGAGCGTCCAGTCCTTCGCGTCCTTGGCGATAGCCGCCTGGACGGTCGCGGAACCGGCCCCGGCGGAGCCTCCACCGGACGCGCCGCCGCCCTCTACGCCGCCGGCCGTCCCGCTGTTCACCGTGTTGCCGACCAGGTTGAACTGGTTACGGATGGCCCCGGCCACGCCGGGTCCCGCGAACACGATCACCAGGCCGATAATCGCGATGATCAGGACGTACTCGATGATTGACTGTCCTCGGAGGCGGGTACTCCTAGGAGATACCCCCCCGAAGGTTAACTGCCGCTGCATGCATTTGCGACACTCCCTTCGCTCAGGGTTTGTAGATACATTGCCGAGCGTAGGGCTATTCCATAATTCTGCTCCGGTCTTGCCGCAGCGGCAACCGCACCGATGGTCAACAATCGTGATTACGCTATTATAGAACACGCGTTCGTTATTGATTCGAGAGGGGTGCCGTCGTGGGGGAGAGCGATAAGTCGATACGTTTGGTCACGGCCCTCGTCGAGTGCCGCCCCGACGGCGAGTACGCCCCGTGGGGCATCAAATGGTACGACGGCACCGTCTACCCGTTCGACCGCATCGAGTCCTACAGCTCCCGTTCGTGGGCGCTCGGCAGGAACAAGCGGTCCGAGTCCTGGCGCGTGATCGTCGGGGACGGTACGTGCCGCGACATCTGCCATTACCAAAACAGCTGGTATGTCGTTCACGACCCAGACGATGACACCCCAGCGGCAAGCGCACCGCAAAAATAGCCAAAACGCCCATTCGAAACCAAACGCCCAGGTAAACGGCTTAACACAATCGCGAATACGACCCCAAAAAGACCTACTTGGATACCCGCTAGGGGTACCTGTTTTCAGGCACCTTAAATCGCCTCTCGTTGCCTCGTTTTTTCGGCTACTCAGTAAAAAATAGGGGAGTACGCCAGTACTCCCCCTAAATCGTTTATATCCCGGTTGCTGCCTGCCAGTCTGCCCTCTCAAGCCTAGGCTTGAGCGCGGGGGGGCTTAGGCCCCTAGTCTTGAACGTACTTGAGGTCAAGCTCTCCAGGCGCGTCCACGTACACCGCGCCGAACGTCAGGTTTACCAGCCGGGGCTGAGCTCCATAAGCGCAAAATCATTCTAGCGCTTACTATCAAGGATATCCGTCGTAGTGGCGGCTATCCGGCAAACGATCGTACTCTCGTGGTCCCGTTTCGAGTAATTCTTTGGCACGGTCAGGAGCATAGCGAACGGTTTCCGCTGTTCCGCTCATGTACATGGACGATGAATGAACTTCGATAGCAAAGGTTGATTTCCGATCTCAGCCGAACACATTGAGCTGATGGCTCGCTCCCGCAGCTAACCGAACGCCCCCGCGGCCCCTCTCGGGCCCCGGGGGCGCCGTTTTCCCAGTTGAAGGAACGGTGGAGATGTGTTTCGATGGGTCCGGTGACCATGCTCCGCCCGCCGCCCGGCACCTCTTCCCAGACTCAGCCGGACGGTCGGTCCGTCTATTCCGTTTTTCCTCTAGGCTAGGCCAGCGGGGCATCGCCCCTCTCGGCGCGCGCCCTCTCGATGAGCCCCGGCGTCAGGTCGAGATCGCCGAGCGCCACGTCCCCCACGCCGTAGGCGTCCAGCAGCGCCGCCGCGTCCTCCCCGAGCATCGCCCTGAAGGCGCGCGCGGGCGTCGAGAAGCCGAGCGCGCCGCGGGGCTCGGAGTTCACGTGCGACATGGCCAGCGCCAGGTCCGCCGGGGCGAGCCGGTCGAACCTGAGTCCGGAGCCCTTGGGCAGCAGCTTCCTTATCTCGACGTGGTTTCGCTCGCAGGCGCCCTTCTGGTCGCTGCGGCGCGGGTCGCAGTAGAACAGCCTCGTCTCGCCCGGCCCCTCGCCGAGCAGCGCCGCGATCGCCGCCTCGTCGGAGAACTCCGTGCCGTTGTCGGTGAGCACGGCGCGGAAGACCCTGCCCATGCCGTCGGCGCCGAGGACCGCCCGGACGCCCTCCAGGGCGTCCGCGACGCACCCGGCGGTCTTCTCCGCCAGCGGCAGCGCGAGCTGGAGCCTGCTGGGGCGGTGCAGCAGCGTGAGCAGGCAGGCGGAGTCCTCCCGGGCCCCCTCGACGGTGTCCATCTCCCAGGCCGCGGCGCACGCGTCCTCCCCGAGGGCGAGGAACGCGGCGTACGACCTGCGGGCGGAGTGGCGCGTGGCCGCCCGGCCGGCGGCGCGCTTCCTCGGCCTGTAGCCGACCTTGCGCCTGAGCTCCATGTCGGTCATGCCGTCGTAGCCCGCCGAGACCCAGCGGTAGATCGTCGAGGGCGACAGGTCCACCGGGCCGCCGTTGCGCGCCGCCATCTGCTCGGGCGACAGCCCCCGGCGCAGGCAGTCCCTTATCGCCTCCAGCCTGGCCGCCGCGGCGGGCTCGTCGGCGTCTATCCCGCGCCTGGACGAGACGAGGACCGAGTCGGCGCACAGCTGCGCGGCCCGGGCCTCGTAGAAGACGTGGGGGCGGCGCTTGCAGCCGATCGCGCGGTACCGGCCGCAGCCGTCGCGGCATCGCGGCCATGCCGCCAGGCGCGGGCAGGCCGCCGACAGGTCGGCGGAGGCGTCCACGCGCTCGCCGCGCCTGGGCTTGGGCGCCGTCACGAACCTGTGCGACGCCACCTCGGCGCTCACCGTCGAGGGCGACCTGCCCAGCTCCCTCGCGATCTCCCTGCACGACGCCCTGCGCTCCAGCATCCTCTGGACCGTGTCCCGCTCGTGCCTCGTGAGCCTTCCGTAGGACCTCGGGACCGCCCTCGCGGAGCCCCTCTTCTTCTTTCCGGACATGCCGTCCTCCGATCTCCCGGGGCCGGCCGATCCGGCCCTCAGGGTATCGGGTTCCCACATTCATCCGCACATGTGCGGATGAATGTGGGAGGTGTTCGGATGAAGTTGATAATCAAGGCTTCGATAGCAAACGCAATTTGGTTTTTGAAATATGGACGAATTCCTTGTCAGGAGGGTAGAATGATGCCGACGGCAGCCCAAGTTGTAGAGAGCTGGGCAGAGCCGTTGCTTAATGAAGTTGGGTCATCGTCTTAGCGACGGTGGCCTTTCTTTTTGGGCTTCGAGCCCTGCTTGAGTGCCTTGGAAAGGCCGACAAGGGCCGTGAGGAGCGAGACCATAGCGGTCAGGAGCTTCACGAGCTCGGTGAAATCGGTCATGGGCATCACCTCCCATCGGATGGAGGGCTCTGCCCGGCACGAGGGCTGCCGACAGCAAGGACGATTCTATCAGAGCGGCTGACTCCCGCCCGATATTACCATCCCACTGCGCCTGTGCAAAAAAGAGGGCCGCCAAACAGCGACCCTCCAGCGAAAGTGCATGTTATTTAAGACAGTCAAATTCTTTGAATAACAAATGACTGCTGTATAATTACATAATAAAGTTCAGCCGGAAGGAGCGAACGATGAAAAGCAAACGATTTGCCCTGAATGCACTTCTGGTAGTAGCAATATTGACGCTCTTCGTCTTTTCGGACTCATACATGAATCAGCCAAGATTTGGATATGCTTTATACGCTGTGTTTTCCGGCGAAACAACTTACAACA
>CALLFD010000213.1 GCA_937997605.1 uncultured Collinsella sp.
TCTCGGAAGGCACGTGCAGACCTTTCGTCATGGCCTCCTACCTTTCTTTCGGGCCTTTCGGCCGAATCTCTCAGCGCCCTTCCATAGCGGACGCTGCTTGCTGACAGCTCTAGTTATATCCAAATTCCACCCGCAATTCCACCTCGCCCCCGAACGGTCAACAAAGTGCGATGAACGGTATATCGCATGTGATTCCCCCATGATGTACTTCGGCGTTCTAAAGTAACTTTTCTAAGGTAAACGCTCTTTTTTCCTAAAAACTATTTGCAATTGCATCTCTAAACTTTTGATTCAGAATTGCATAGCTAAATCGGTTTTATGTATATAAATGATGTTTGTTTACGTTTCCGCCTGCATTCAATGATATTCAGCTATCCATCATTCTTATTCACACTTACGTACCAGTTGAGTGAGGATATAGACCGCTTGCAGACGAGCAGGGCGTCAGTCCTATGACTCGTCAGCGTAAGAAGTAGGTAAAGATACCGTTCACGCGATACGTTCGTGCCAGCGGTCGACTAAATTGAGACAATAGTGAATAAGAGTTAGGCTACCGTCCCCTACGGGGACTGAACGGACAGATGCATATGCCGAGCAAAATCGAAAAAAAGCAAGCCGCCGCAAAGCTGCGCAAACCGCCTCGCGACTTCTCGTACACGCAGAACCGAGAGCTCAGCTGGCTACGCTTTGACAACCGTGTGCTTGACGAAGCCTTCGATGAGACCGTTCCGCTGTTCGAGCGTCTAAAGTTCGTGTCGATTTTCGAGTCTAACCTCGACGAGTTTCTCATGGTGCGCGTGGGCGGCCTGTCCGATCTGGCAGAGCTCAAAAAGCAACCTGTCGACAACAAGAGCAATATGACCGCCTCCGAACAGGTCGATGCTGTCATGGCCGAAATGCCCGGGCTCCTTACCCGTTGGGAGTCCATCTTTAAGAGCATCGAGGGCAAGCTCGACACCTTGGGCGTTCACCGCGCCCGCATCGATTCGCTTACGCCCGAGGAGCGCACCTTTGTAACCCGCTACTTCCAGGCCTACGTGTCGCCGGTCATCTCGCCGCTGGTCATCGATCCTCGCCACCCCTTCCCCAACCTACGCAATGCCGCGCTCTATCTGGCCTGTGGTCTGGACGGCGCCACCGACGAGGAGAGCCTGCTGGGCCTTATCGAGATTCCCGCCTCGATGAACCGCGTGGTCGAGATCCCCTCGCCCACCGGCACCTACTCCTACATCTTGCTCGAGGACGTCATCCTCGCCTGCCTGGACAGCTGCTTTGGCTCCTATAAGCCGCTGGATCGTGCGCTGATCCGCGTCACCCGCAACGCCGACATCGATCCGGACGGCGAGGGCGTCGAAGAGGAAGAGGACTACCGCCAGCACATGAAGCGCATCCTCAAGAAGCGCCTGCGTCTGCAGCCGGTAGTGCTCGCGGTCTCGGGGTCGCTCGAGAAGGCAACGCTCAAGACCATCCGCAAGGCGCTCGAGCTTTCGCGCCGCTCTGTCTTTACCTGCGATATCCCGCTCGACCTGGGCTACGTCTTTGGCATTGAGGGCAAGATTCCCGAGCACCTGCGCAACGAGCTGCTCTTTACGCCGTTTAGGCCGCAGCCCAATCCCACCATCGACATGACCCGCTCCATCCGCGAGCAGGTGCTGCAGCACGACAAGCTGCTCTTTTATCCCTACGAGGCCATGAACCCCTTCCTGGATCTGGTGCACGAGGCCGCCTACGACCCCGAGTGCATCTCGCTGCGCATCACGCTCTACCGCGTGGCCAAGCAGAGCCGCCTGTGCGAGTCGCTGATCGATGCTGCCGAGAACGGCAAAGAGGTCACGGTGCTCATGGAACTTCGTGCCCGCTTTGACGAGCAGAACAACATCGAGTGGGCCGAGCGCCTGGAAGAGGCCGGCTGCACCGTCATCTATGGTTCCGAGGGCTTTAAATGCCACTCAAAGATCTGCCAGCTCACCTATCGCGAGGGCATGGCGCTAACGCGCCTCACGCTTTTGGGCACCGGCAACTTTAACGAGAAGACGGCCAAACTCTACAGCGACTTTATGCTCATGACAGCCCATCCCGGCATCGGCGAGGACGCCAACCTGTTCTTTCGCAATCTGTCGCTGGGCAACCTGCGCGGCGACTACCGCTTCCTGGGTGTGGCGCCCGTCGGACTGAAACCGCTCATCATGCGCGGGCTTGACCGCGAGATCCAGCGCGCCCTTGCCGGCGAGCCCGCCCGCGTGTTCTTTAAGCTCAACTCGCTGACCGACCGCGAGGTTATCGACAAGATCGCCGAGGCATCGTGTGCCGGCGTGCGCGTAGACATGATCATCCGCGGCATCTCGTGCCTCAAGCCCGGTGTTCCGGGCAAGACCGAGAACGTGCATGTCCGCTCCATCGTCGGACGCTTTTTGGAGCACGCCCGTGTTTACGCTTTTGGCGTGGACTCGGACATGATTTACCTGAGCTCGGCAGACATGATGACACGCAACACCGAGCACCGCGTGGAGATTGCCTTCCCCGTGCTCGACCCCACCTGCCGCGCCCTAGTGCACGAGTACATGGGCATGCAGCTGCGCGACAACGTGAAGGCCCGCAGCCTCACGAGCGACGGCACCTGGGTCCCCGTGGAGCGTGCAGAGGGTGAGAAACCCTTCAACTCGCAGGAAGCCCTGCTGGAGCGTGCCTATCGCAACGCCGAGGCCGCGCCCGAGCCCGTCATTGAGGCGGAACCTGCCCCCGAGGGCGAGCCGCAGCCAGTAGCACCCAAGGTCCAAGAGGTCCAGGCGACCGTCATTGAGCCCGAGCCTGCACCTGCACCTCAGCCCGATCCGCAGGTCATCAAGCCCGCACCCGAGACGAGCGCCCGTCGCGATAAGCCCGCCGGCAAGACCAAGGCCATCGAGCGCCATCGCCCCGGCCGCGTGCGCATGGGCCTGGGTCTGATCGGCCTGGGTCTTAAGACGCTCATTACCGGCAAGACGAAATAGTCGTTTGTAGAAGCAGTTTGTAGAAGCGCCCCGCATTTGAGGAAAGCCTCGGATGCGGGGCGCTTTTCCCTGCTACCATGGTGCGAACAACAACGCGAATGACAGGCAGGAATATGAAGCTCACTATAGAATCGATGACCTACGGCGCCGACGGGCTGGCGCACGCCGACAACGGCAAGGCCGTCTTTGTGCAGGGCGCCGTGGCAGGCGACACCGTCGAGGCCGAGGTCGTACAGGACGGCAAGTCGTTCATGCGCGCCCGCACCACCGAGATTCTGGAGCCAAGCCCCGATCGCATTCAGCCTCCCTGCCCCTTCGTGGACATCTGCGGCGGCTGCTCGTGGGGCAATCTCTCACGCACGGCACAGCTCGCCGCCAAGGAGCAAAACCTGCGCTCCACGCTCGAGCGCATCGGCAAGTTCGCGCCTGAGCAGGTCGATGAGTCGGTACAGCCCATCTGCCACACCAAGGACGACTGGGGCTACCGCAATAAAATCGAGCTCGAACCGACCGTCGTCAACGGTCGCGTGCGCCTTGGCATGCATGGTGTCGACCCCAGCAAAATCGTGACCGTCGATACGTGCCCGCTGTTCGATAAGCGCTTCCCGAAGGCGCTCAAATCGGTCGTCGGCGCACTCAACTATCTAAGCGGCAGCCATGACTTGGGGCTCGAACGCGTGGGCATTCGCGCATCGCGCCGCACCAAGGCACTCGAGGTCGCACTCTGGACGCCCACAGGCTCTTTTCCGCGCTCGCAGGTCTCCCGCGTGCTGGCGGACGCCGCTCATCCCACGAGCATCGTGCGCGTGATGAGCAAGGGCGAAAAGAAGGCCCGCCGTGTCTCCAAGGTCGAAATGCTCGCCGGAGAGGGCTCATGGACCGAGAATATCGCCGAGGGTCAGATGCGCTTGTCTGCCCCGTCTTTTTTCCAGGTCAACACCAAGGGTGCCGAGATTTTGATCGAGCTTGTCATGGAAGCGCTCGACCCGCAGGAAGACGAGCTTGCCGTGGACCTGTACTGCGGTGCCGGCACCTTTACCCTGCCGCTCGCCCGCCGCTGCGACTTTGTCGCTGCCGTCGAGGCCTACGGCCCCGCCGTGCGCGATCTACGCCGTAACCTGGAAATCAACAAGCTTGATAACGTCGACGTCATTGGCGGAGACGCGGTGCGCGAGTTCCCCGATCAGGACGCCGATGTCCTGGTAGTCGATCCGCCGCGCGCAGGTTTGGCGCCCGAGGCCATCGACCTCATCGCGAGTACGAGTGCCCGAGATGTTGCCTACGTGAGCTGCGACCCGGCAACTTTGGCCCGCGACCTCAAACGCTTTGTCGAGGAGGGCACCTTCTCTCCCATCAAGATCACGCCGGTCGACCTATTCCCGCAAACCTTCCACTGCGAAACCGTCGTCCACCTCAAGCGCAACTAGACACATGATCATTGCTCAGAAAAATCATTGGGAAATCGAGCGTGGCAAGCGGAGGTCTTCGGGGTATAAGACGGCTAATTGTATGCCGCCTATGAAAGGAACCCCCATGCCCAGCGTTGCCGTTCTCGCCGCCGATGGCTTTGAAACTATTGAATGCTTGACCATGGTCGATGTCATGCGTCGCGGCGGCGTGCGCGCCACGCTCGTCTCGATCATGCCCACGCGTGAGGTCGTAAGCTCGCTGCAGATCCCCGTGACCTGCGATGCGCTCTTTGATGAGATCGACTTTGACGAGTACGACTGCGTCGTGCTACCCGGCGGCCTACCCGGTGCTACCAACCTGCGCGCCGATCAGCGCGTCTGCGACGTGGTCCGCGAGTTCGCCGCAACCAAACACGTCGCCGCCATCTGCGCCGCCCCGTTTATCCTGGGCGAGCTCGACCTGCTCGAGGGGCGCCACGCCACGTGCTTCCCTGGCTTTGAGAAAAGCTTCCCCGAAGGCGCCTATACCGGCGAGAAGGTCACGCAAGACGGCAACATCATCACCGCCAGCGGCATGGCCCAGTCGCTCCCCTTTGCGCTTGA
>CALLFD010000214.1 GCA_937997605.1 uncultured Collinsella sp.
TGGACTTCTGCGAGGCTGGCGACAACGTCGGTCTGCTGCTCCGCGGCATCAAGCGTGAGGACATCGAGCGCGGCCAGGTTCTCTGCAAGCCCGGTTCGGTTACCCCGCACACCAAGTTCACCGGTGAGATCTACGTTCTGACCAAGGAGGAGGGCGGCCGTCACACCCCGTTCTTCGATGGTTATCGTCCTCAGTTCTACTTCCGTACCACTGACGTTACCGGTACGGTCAAGCTCCCCGAGGGCACCGAGATGGCTATGCCTGGTGACCACATCACCATCGAGGGCGACCTCATCCACCCGATCGCCATGGAGGAGGGCCTGCGCTTCGCTATTCGCGAGGGTGGCCACACCGTCGGTTCGGGCATCGTCTCCACGATCATTGAGTAAATTAGCTCTTTGATATAGCTGACTTAGAGAACCCGGCACTTATATGGGTGCCGGGTTCTTTTCTGCAATGGATATTGAGCCGTTGCTGGTGTCGAGAGGATCGATAATGGTCCTGAGTGCACCGTCGATTAGATCTCGTTGGCTCCATTGATGTGTTCCAAATATGAATGGGTTCACCGAGAACCAATTGATTCGAGGTTTTCGTTGACAGCACTTACGTAGAGCTGATAAAGTATCAACTCGTGCCCGTACGGGGCGGAAATGAAAGGTTCAGGATACATGCGTACTCTAGTTACTCTTGCGTGCACTGAGTGCAAGCGCCGCAACTATACGACCACCAAGAACAAGTCCACCATGCCTGATCGTATGGAGATCAAGAAGTATTGCCCCTGGTGCCGTCACCACACGCTGCACAAAGAGACTCGCTAGTCTCTAGTCACATACGCCAGTAGTTCAATTGGTAGAGCATCGGTCTCCAAAACCGAGTGTTGAGGGTTCGAGTCCTTCCTGGCGTGCCAGTCATTATTCCGTAAGCTCCCATTTGGGGGCTTACGGTTTACTCATGTATAAGCGCATTGCGCGGAGGTAACCCAAATGGCCAACAAGAAGAACAAGAAGAAGGCCCAGCAGCAGGCGTCTGCCAACAACGCTGCCGCCAACTCCAAGGTTGAGGCCAAGAAGGCCGTTGCCAAGAAGAACGAGAAGGCTGCGAAGTCCAAGAAGAACGAGAAGCCCGGTTTCTTCGCCCGCACCAAGAAGTATTTCGCTTCGGTCAAGTCCGAAATGAAGCGTGTCACGTGGCCCGATAAGAAGGAGCTCGTGAACTACTCGGTCGTCGTTTGCGCTTCTCTGGTCGTCGTCGGCGTCGTCATCGCTCTGCTCGATGCTGGCTTTGGCGAGGCTCTTGCTCTGTTCTCTGGATTGAGGGGCTAAACCATGTCTAAGCGTTGGTACGTCGTTCACACTTACTCTGGATACGAGAACCGCGTAAAGTCCGATCTCGAGCATCGTATCGAGACCATGGGCATGCAGGACCGTATCTTTGATATCGAGATTCCTATGGAGCGCGTCACCGAGATCAAAGAGGGTGGCAAGCGCGAGACCAAGGATTCCAAGATTTTCCCGGGTTATGTCCTGGTCCGCATGGAGATGGATGACGATGCGTGGACGTGTGTTCGCAACACGCCCGGTGTCACCGGTTTCCTGGGCGGCAATGGCAAGCCCGCTCCGCTTTCTCGCGACGAGTACAATAAGATGACTCGTCGTCCCGGTAAGGGCGATTCGCCCAAGCGCACCTCGGTTGATATTGAGGTCGGTACGTCCGTCCGTGTCACCGATGGCCCGCTTACCGACTTTGATGGCAAGGTCTCCGAGGTTAACACTGAGGCAGGCAAGCTCAAGGTCACGCTGATGATCTTTGGCCGTGAGACGCCGGTCGAGCTCGACTTTAACCAGGTCGCTGTCATCGCTTAAGTTTTCGTCCGTTCGCGCGAGCGTGCTTCTTCTGTGACTGCTCATCTCAGGAGTGCTTCTAACACGTGCGTGCTTACGATATAGCAAGTACTTCACACTCGTGATTCGAAAGGAATGACCATGGCTGAGAAGAAGGTTGCCAACGTCATTAAGCTCCAGATTCCTGCTGGTGCAGCTAACCCCGCTCCTCCCGTCGGCCCCGCCCTGGGCGCTGCTGGCGTGAACATCATGCAGTTCTGCCAGGCTTTTAATGCCGAGACGCAGGACAAGAAGGGCGACATCATCCCCGTTGAGATCACTGTCTACGAGGATAAGTCCTTCTCCTTCATCACCAAGACCCCGCCGGCGGCTCACCTCATCAAGAAGGAGCTGAACCTCAAGTCTGGTTCCGCTAAGCCCCAGGCCGACAAGGTTGGTCAGCTCTCCCAGGAGCAGCTCACCAAGATCGCCGAGATCAAGATGCCGGACCTCAATGCCAACGACATTGACGCCGCCAAGAAGATCATCGCCGGTACTGCCCGTTCCATGGGCGTCACCATCGCTGAGTAGCGATTTCTTTAGGTAATGACTGGTGCTCCGGCCGGGGCGCCCGTTGAATGTGTGCAATAGGGCACACGATACGATGTGGGAGGGCTCACGCCCGTTTAACCACAGGAGGTAATGCACATGGCTAAGCATGGTAAGAGCTATAACGCCGCTGCCGAGAAGATTGACCGCGCCACGCTCTACACCCCCCTTCAGGCTGCCAAGCTCATCAAGGAGCTCGACACCGCCAAGTTCGACGAGACCGTCGAGGCCCACTTCCGTCTGGGCGTCGATACTCGTAAGGCCGACCAGAACATCCGTGGTTCCATCTCCCTGCCCCACGGCACCGGCAAGACCGTTCGTGTTGCCGTCTTCGCCGAGGGCGAGAAGGCCCGCGAGGCCGAGGCTGCCGGCGCCGACATCATCGGTTCCGACGAGCTCGTCGCCCAGATCCAGAAGGGCGAGATCAACTTCGACGCCGCTATCGCTACGCCGAACATGATGGCCAAGGTTGGCCGCATCGGTAAGATCCTTGGTCCCCGTGGCCTCATGCCGAACCCCAAGCTCGGCACTGTGACCATGGACGTCGCCAAGATGGTCTCCGAGCTCAAGGCCGGCCGCGTTGAGTATCGCGCCGATCGCTATGGCATCTGCCACGTGCCCCTGGGCAAGAAGTCCTTCTCTGAGCAGCAGCTCGTCGAGAACTACGCTGCCCTGTACACCGAGATCCTGCGCGTCAAGCCCTCTTCTGCTAAGGGCAAGTACGTCAAGTCCATCTCTGTGTCTTCCACCATGGGCCCTGGCGTCAAGGTCGATCCCGCTGTCCAGCGTGACTTCCTGGCTGAGTAACTGCTAGTTACTGCCTGAGCAAAGCAAGCATTGCTAAAGAAACCCGGTTCTGCCTCGTGCAGGACCGGGTTTCTTGCTACCGCGCCCAAACCACCACAAAGGGGACAGTGTCCTCTTTGTGGTGGTTACCAGGGTGTTCTGGCTGTTGAGGACTCGATGGCTTCGTGGCGTTTGAGCTCGCGGCGCATGGTTTGTGAGTTGAGCCAGGCTGCTTGCCAGCCGCGGATGGGGTAGTGCGTCTGGTCGAGCTCAAACTGCGTATAGCCGCAGGCGTTGATGATCGTCGTTCCACACACATGCTGCCGCTCGCGCTGAAAATCGTAACCGTAGCTTTGGTGTACATGCCCATGCACCATGTAGTCGACCCCCCAGGACTCAAGCGCCGTGTTAAAGCACTTAAACCCTCGATGCGGCAGATCGTCCAGATCACCCATACCGGCGGCGGGTGCATGGGTAAGCAGAATGTCGCACCCGCCGACCATCCTAACCTTACGCGACAGCTTACGCATGCGCTTGGACATCTCGCGTTCGGTGTACATGTTGGCGCCGTCGCGATAACGCATGGACCCGCCAAGGCCCGCAATGCGAATCCCTCGGTACGTGTACACGCTGTCCTCTACGCAGATACATCCGCCCGGTGCATGACGTGCGTAGCGGTCATCGTGATTGCCGCGCACGTAGATGAGCGGTTTGTTGATGACCGTGACCAAAAACTCAAGATAGTCCGGGTCCAGATCGCCGGCGGACAAAATCAGGTCGACTCCCTCAAAGCGTTCCTTGCGAAAGCACTCCCAAAGGCATCGTTCTTCGGTATCGGCTATGGCAAGGATTTTCATAGGGCAGGGACTTTCGGCTCATCGTCGAGCTGCGGAATGGTGCCTACCACGTTGTCCGCCAGCCAATTCATCTCGACAATCTGCGTGCTCGGCAGCGGAGGGAAGCCTTCGATCTGTACCACGCCGTTCTGGCTGTGGAGCTCGCCGCCAAAGGGGTTGATGGAGCCCTCAACAATGCCGTTGCGGAGCAACTGCACGAGTTTGCGCGTCTGGTAGGGTAGGCCCGGAGCGTAACGGATGTCGATAACGCCGGAGCTCATGCCGTACCAGTAGTTGACGGCGCGCACTTGGTTGTCGTCGCTGGTCTCGTCCCACGTGCCGTGCAGAAGGCTTTTCACGATAAGCTCGTAGTAGCGCCCCCAGTTCCAGACGGGCATGGCGATGCCGGTAACCTTGCCATCGACCAAGCGGTGAAGCCCGTAGGCGGTGGGATCTTCGAGCGACTTTGACATATCGGCGCCGGTCATGACGCTCACGCCTTCGCGGCACATGGCCTCGGCGAGACCTCCAGCGGGCACATCACCCCAGGTCAGGATAATTTGCGCGCGCGGGTCGAGCAGCGAGGCGCCAATCGCAAAGGCGTTGATCTCGCTGAGTGCGCCCGAGGCGAAGACCGACGCGTGGTAACCGATGCGGTGGTTGTCCGCCATGCTGGCCGCAAGGGCGCCCAGCAGAAACTTGGCCTCGTACATCTTGCCAAAGTACGAACGGACGCTTTGATGGGGAAGGCCGATAGAGCAGTTGAGGAACCGAACCCGGGGATACTCAACGGCAGCCCTGAGCGTGTATTCCATCAGGCGGTGCGAGGTCGAGAAGATGACGTTTGCTCCATGTTTGACAGCCGTTTCCACGGCGGCGTAGAACACATCCGGATCGTGGCAGTCCTCGAACGCCTCGGTGCGCACGATACCGCCAAAGTGCTCATCGAGATACTGGCGCCCTTGGTCGTGCAGGCTGTCCCAGCTCGACGTTGCACAGGGGAACTCATGGATAAAGGCGATGCGCAGGGGGTTGGCCGTCGAGTAGACGGTCTTGCCCATAAAGAAGTTGAGCACGCCGGAGGTGGACTTGGCGGGCGACTCCTCCTCGTCGACGCTCGGTGCTTCGACAAGATCGACCTTGTCCTCGTCATTTTTGCCGGCAATGACCAGCTCGCGCCAAATCTTGCACAGGCGGTTTACGACAATATCCGTCGGCGTATCCAGCAGGCGGTCCTGGTTGTACACATTGAGGTACACGAGCATGGCGTCGGCAGGCGTAATGTCCAGGTGGTCGCCGCCTGCGCGAAGGTAGGCGCGCTTAAAGAGCAGGAAGGTGTGGCGCAGGTAGTCGACCTTTTTCTGCGGCCATTTTTCGATAAGGTTCTGACCGAGCATCTTGGCGAGCGTTTCGTAGCTTCCCTCACGCGAGAACTCGATCTCGTATAGGGGGCAGACGCGCCAAAACGCGCAGAACTCGCCGTACAGGCGGCTTTCGACGGAATCCCATGTGCCGGGGTAGAGACGGGTGACCTTGGCCGAAACCGTCGGGGCGTCTAGGAATTTGAGGACACTGACGCGTTTGTTGCCTTCCTGGACATAGAACCGATGCATGAACTCGGTGACGATGACGGGGTCGCGATAGCCCTCGGTTACCTGGATGTCGTAGAGGTTGGACCACTTGCGGGCGAACTCGGTGTTAAACGGAAGCAGGGGCATAAAGTTACACGAAAAGGCGGACTGACGGCCCTTGGTGACCGTGCCGACGACCATTTCGAGCGGAATATCCCGCAGGCCGACATTCTCTCGCTGACCTAAGGGGAGCTGAGCAACCAAGCTATCGAGGTCCGTAAGGTATGGATGCTCGCTTTGGCTAATGGCGCGTCGACGTCCTTGCTCGCCGCGCTTGCGTGCTTGACGATAGGCCTCTTCCATAATGTTGCTCCCTTAGTCGTTTAAACAACTATATGAACCATAGTACCACGAATGAAAACCACTACAAAGATGCCTGTCCCCTTTGCGGTGGTTTAGGCGATGATGGGGGCGATGGCGCGGATGCAGGCGTCGGCTGCCGTGAAAGTAGTGCTGTCGTCGCTGACGATAAAGATGATCTTTCCTTTGATGCCAAAGTCGCCGATTTCGCTAAAGAGTACGTAGGGCTCCTTGTCAAAGCCCGAGATGGGAAGCACGGCGGCCTTGGTGGCGCTGGTCAGCTCGTCTGCCAGTGCGTCGAGCGAGGCCCACTTGGACGTGTCCTTTACGGCAACGGGTACAGCCACACGCCCAAAGGGCATGAGGTGCACGAGCGTGTTCTTGGAGATGTTGGAGTTGGGCACAATGATGGTCTGTCCACAGGCATCCTCAATCGTTGTATGGCGCCAAGTGATGTCTTGGACCACGCCCGACACACCGCCGACCTCGATATTGTCGCCGGGCTTGATGATGCCCATAAAGGTCACCTGCATGCCGCCGATAAGGTTTGAGAGTGTGTCCTGGAAACCCAGGGAGATAGCGATGCCGCCGACGCCAAGAGCGGCGACGAGCGCGTTTGCGTTAATGCCAAAGCAGTTGTCGAGGATAAAGCTGCCGCCAATCATCCAGATGACGGCGCGCGCGATGTTGATGAAGATACTCGATGCCGGAAGCGGGTTATCGTCTCGGTTAAGCAGATGGTTCAGGGTCTTGGATACGACCTTGGCGGCGACGGCGGTGCCTATCGCCAAGATGACGGCCCAGATGATGTTGTGGACCCACCGTTGCTCAAAGAAATGAAGAATCGGCTCAAACAATTCCATGTAGGGAAAACCTCCTAATGCTCGTCCAACCATGATACCCACCAAGAAGCCCGTCCGATCAAATTCGGACGGGCTTCTGTGCTCGATATAAGGTTTACGCGGCGGGGCTGCAAGGCCCGGCGGTGTAGCTTAGCGTCGACGCTTCCAGATAATGCCGAGGATGATGACGATGATGCCGCCGATAAGGCACGCGCCAACTACTGCCAGCGTGCGGTCTCCCGTTGCAGCGAGCTTACCGGTCGTCTTCTTGGTGATGACCTTCGTGGTCGTCGTGTCCGTCTTAGGTGAGGGCTTAGACGTCGGGGCCGGTGTGGGCGTGGGGTCCACGGCAGCGGAGCCAAAGCTGATGGTGCCCGCGAGCGAGGCCATCTTGCTCTCCCAGCTGCTCTGCCCGATCAGCGCCCTTAGCGCTGACTCGCAGGTACCCCACTCGGTGTGCTTGGTGGCGTTTGCGAAGGTGGGGAAGTCGGTCGTGTTGGTGATGATGTAGTTGTTGGTGGCGACGGTATAGGTCTTGGCGGGGTCGAGCGTGCTGCCATCTTTGGTGAGTGTGGCACTCACAATGCGCTTGCCCTCGGGCTGTGTCCAATCAATCGTCACGTTGATGCCGCCAAAGGAGAGAACGCTGCCAGAGTCATCGCGCCACTTGTACTTGTCTTGCGCCTCCTGCTCGGTGTGACCGGCCGCCACATAAGCCTGCTGAAGCTCGTAGCTGTCATTGCAATCGTCGCTGATTTGTAGCGAGTGCTCGAGCGCTGCGAGGAAGTCCGCGCCGGTCATGGTCCAGGTCTCCACGGTGTTGCCGTAGGGCGAGATAGCGATGACGTTGCCGGCGGTCACGTTGCCCGCCGCGATGCCGCCGCGGATGCCGCCAGCGTTTTCGATAGCGAGGTCCGCGCTCGTCAGGGCAAGATAGGAGCCGCAAATCACATGGCCGATGGTCTGGGCCTTGGTGGTGTCGCCCTCCTTACTGGGGCGGAAATCGGTGGTGCGCACCATTTCCCAACCATGCGTGCCTGCGGCGTCCTCGCCGTAGAAATAGTTGGTGGTGGATGTGCCGAGCACCTTGTTCGATTCGTTTTCAAAGGCCTCGTCGAGCGGCTTGATCTTGTTGCGGACGTCTTCAAGGCGGCTTTGGTAGTCGGAGCCCTTGTCGGGGTCTGCCAAAAGGCCGTTGACGTTCTTGGCGGTGTAGAGCTTCTCGTCGCTGTCGTCTGCAGGGACCGTGACCGTGTCATCGTCGGTCGTCTCGGTGCCATTCGTGTCGTACTTGTACGGAATGGAAAGCAGCCCCACCTCGGCAAAGGCGCTGCCTGCCTCAACAACGTGGATCGTCTTGCCGTCGGCTCCCGTCACCTTCTCGTTAAGGTTGATGTGCTCGTGGCCTGCGATAAGGGCATCGACGCCACGGAGCCGCGTGGCAAAGGTCTTGGCGTTGAGTGTATGCGCGATACACACAACAACATCGCAGCCCTCCCTGCGCAGCTGCTCTGCCTCGGCATTGATGGCGTTCGCGGCACTCGAGAACGACGTACCCGCAACCAGGTCCGCGCGCAGCGAGGATTCCAGCGACTCATCCATGGCACCCACGACGCCGACCTTGATTTTGTAGTCGAATGTGGAGTGATCTTCGCTATCCTCCCAGGTGCGATCGAGCGTCTTCGTGATGCTCGAGCTCCATACGCCGCTCGTAGACTTCGCGTTCGCGCAGAGCATGG
>CALLFD010000215.1 GCA_937997605.1 uncultured Collinsella sp.
GTCTGTCTCTGATGATTCCATACTCGTTAATGCTCCTACGACTGAACAGGTCGGCGTCTATAAAGATTATCTTGATTACAATCGAGCGATTTTCGATGATATTGATGTCGTTGCGTCGAATACCCTCATGACGGAACGCATGTATTCGAGGTATTTGCCAGATGCCTTTTATAGGTTGATCCCCATCACTCATTCAGGTTTAAATTCATCAAAGGAGTCTAAAGAGTTTCACCGTCGCGGTAATCTTGTTAAGATGGCTTACTTTGGGGGAGTAAAAGGCTATAAGGGTTTTGCAACTCTTTGTAAAGCCGTGCGAATTCTACATTCAAGTGGAATTAAATTCGAGCTCGATCTATATGGAGACGACTATCCTGCCTTTGAAGATATCCCGGAGGTTCATAGGTACGGTCGTATCGCTCCCGACTCAATGCGTGACATATTGAAAGCTCATGACGTAGTCGTCGTGCCTTCAATATGTCACGAAACCTGCGGGTTCGTGGTATTGGAGGCGCTTTGCGAACATGTGCCAGTCGTTTGTTCGGACGCTGTAGGCGCATGCGAGCTGGTCCCTGATGAGTTCGTATTCAAAGCTGGGGATGCGTCCGACTTGGCCGCAAAACTTGAGCATGCTTGTTTGAGCTCGGATTCTGTAGTTTCCATTCCGGAAGACTATCCGATCACAATGGCTGAACAAGTGGCCCTTCTTAAGAGGGTTTATTTAGATTTGATATGCAAGGGTGATAGATAAATGCTCGGTCGTTTTAAAAAATTGATAAGAGAGCGCGCGCGAGCGTCAGTGCTTCGTTCTTCTCGCGAAAGGCTTGTCAATACATCCGTAACTGTTTTTTCGTCCAATTGCGTCGGTGCGGTTGTTTGCCATGACTTTGGCATGCGATTTAACAGTCCGATGGTGAATCTATTCATGATGCCGGATGATTACCTCCGTTTTCTTAACAACTTGAAGTATTATCTCTCGCTTGACGTTATCGACGGTGGCACTTCTGAATGGGGGGGGTACCCAGTGGGTTTACTAGGAGATGTTAAACTTCATTTTGTTCACTATCCCTCCTTTGAAGTTGCCCGCCAGAAATGGATTGCACGTGTTAAGCGTGTTGATTTGAACAATTGCTGCGCGATCATGATTGATCGAGACGGATGCACTCCAAAAATGGCAAAGAGTTTTGATGCGCTGCCTTTTGAACGGAAGGTATTTCTTACTTATAGACCCATTGAAGACTGCTCTTCAGTATTTGTTGAACCGAGCTGGCTAGATAGCGGCAGCTGTCAGACTGCTGATATATGCGCGTTTCTAACGCCGATTTCTGCCAGAAGAAAACTCGATAGTTTTGACTGGGTGAACTTCTTTAATGAAGCAGGGAAGTATTGTGGCTAATCATAATTCCAAAATATCTATCATTGTTCCGGTTTATAACGTGGAGCATGAGCTTTCGCGATGCGTTGACAGTATTCTGAATCAATCTTATACAAATATTGAAGTGATTCTGGTCGATGACGGAAGCACTGATAGATGCCCGTCTATATGCGATGCCTTTGTGATGAAGGATCGAAGAGTCCGTGTAATTCATAAACCTAATGGAGGACTTTCTAGTGCTCGAAATGCAGGGCTGCGCGAAGCATCGGGGGAATGGATTCTCTATGTTGACTCTGATGACTACATTCTGAACGACTCTTGCGAACGTCTTATTGCTGTCGGCGCGAAATATGATTGCGACATTGTATCTGCTGATGCCATAAGAGAGTTTAATGGTGGTCGGGAGTATATGGTTCACGGTTCTCTAGCCGATGGAAAGTGCTATCCAAGCAGGGATTTTATTATAAAAACTGTTAAGCCATGTGAGTGGTATGCACCCGCATGGCTTAATCTCTATAAACGTTCTTTTCTTATTGAGAATAATCTATTCTTTGTTGAAGGATTGCTCCATGAAGATATGGAGATGCAACCGAGGGTTTTCTTGGCTGCAAAGACTGTTGCCTATTGTGCTTACCCCTTTTATAGATATGTAGACCGTGCTTCTTCTATTATGAATGCTTCTAAGGTTGACGAGCGCGTCA
>CALLFD010000216.1 GCA_937997605.1 uncultured Collinsella sp.
TGGAGCATACGCTCTCCCAGTTTGGCGTCGAGACCACCTTCGTCGATGCCCACAACCTGGACGAGGTCGAGGGCGCCATCAAGGACAACACCACGGTCATCTATCTCGAGACGCTCGGCAACCCCAACTCCGACATCCCCAACATCGACGCCATCTCCGAGATCGCCAAGAAGCACGGTTTACCGGTTGTCGTCGACAACACCTTCGGCACCCCGTATCTGCTCCGTCCGCTGGAGCATGGTGCCAACATCGTCGTCCACTCCGCAACCAAGTTCATCGGCGGCCACGGCACCTCGCTGGGCGGTGTGATCGTCGACGGCGGTAACTTCGATTGGAAGGCGAGCGGCAAGTATGAGCAGATCGCCGAGCCCAACCCCTCCTACCACGGCGTCTCGTTTGCCGAGGCTGCCGGTCCCGCCGCCTTCGCAACCTATGTCCGCGCTATCCTGCTGCGTGACGAGGGCGCCTGCATCAGTCCGTTCAACGCCTGGGTCCTGCTCCAGGGCACCGAGACTCTGTCGCTGCGCGTTGACCGTCATGTTGAGAACACCAAGAAGGTCGTTGAGTTCCTGGCTGATGACAGCCATGTCGCCAAGGTGAACCACCCGAGCCTGCCTGGGCACCCCGATCACGAGCTCTATCAGAAGTATTTCCCCAACGGCGGTGCCTCGATCTTTACCTTTGAGATTAAGGGTGGCCAGGAGGCGGCTTGGAAGTTCATCGATCATCTGCAGGTCTTCTCGCTGCTCGCCAACGTGGCCGACGTCAAGTCGCTCGTCGTGCACCCGGCTACCACCACGCACTCCCAGCTCTCTGCCGAGGAGCTCGCCGAGCAGAACATCACGCCCTCCACGATCCGTCTTTCCATCGGTACCGAGAACGCCGAGGATATCATTTGGGATCTGAAGCAGGCCTTCGCCGCGCTGGACGAGTAAGGCGACTTGTGCAAGGACCCCTTGCGACTCGATAGGTATAACTGCATAAAATGCCTGCTCAAGGCGCCTGTGCGAACAATGGTTGCACAGGCGCCTTTTTTGCATAGAGAGGGTGTAAAAACAGGGTTTTTGACACGCTTTATGCATTCGAGTTGTGGAAAACTCCTGTTGAGAGGATGTGAGTTTTACGCAATTGACGTGCGCCTTTTGAGTAAAACCGCAGGTCGCGATTTGCTCGGGGTACTATGCAGCGCAATCGAATCACACGCAGCTCAAACGCAGCAAAAACGCACTACGGAGGTTTCCAGCTACATGAGGATCGATTCACGAAAACCGAAAGCCGCCGCCCTTTCCGCCGCTCTGACCGTGGCACTTTTGGCGGGCGCCGGTGCAACTGATGCCCACGCCGCAACATTGTCCGATACGGTTGGATCTACGCCGTCCGAGACGACGCTGGTACAGCCCGTTGACTATCGCGGCGATGGTTATGGTTCCATGCAGGAGTGGAACGCCTCGATGGAGGCCAAGCGCGATTCCCTGGAGATGCGCGCTCAGATCATCATGAATATGTATGGCGACTATGCCACCGATGACGAGCGCGCTGTGCTGCAGGGCTGTATCGACGGTGCGGGTAGCCTGTTGACGATGGGGGAGGTCGACGCCAAGTCGACCGAGCTCGATGAGCTGCGCACTGCGCTTGAGGATGCCAAGCGCGAAGCGCTCGAGGCTGCCGCCGAGGCGGAGGCTGCCGAGGCCGCCCAGGCTTCGTACTACAACGCCGGTTACACTCCGTCCTATGCGTCTGCCGCGTCCTACGCGAACGGATCGGGCCTGACGCGCTCTGCGGGTGTCAATAACTACAACGGGCGCCGCGAGACCTATTACAGCAGCAATGTGCTTTATCACTATCGCACGGGCGAATGGACTCAGGATTCTGAGGGCTTCTGGCGCGATTCCGACGGCTATTACGTTGTTGCCGCGGGCGATATGGCCCAGGGCTCGACCTTTACGGGCTCCAAGGGTGATTGCAAGGTCTATGACTCCGGCTGCGCTGCCGGAACCACCGACTACTACACCGGTTGGTAATTTTTCTGCATCACGGATATTTGGCGGACGGGCGTCTTTACCGAGCTTTAGGGCAACGTAAGGACGTCCGTTCTATGTATGCGTTTGAGTTAACAGAGCCCTTACCGTGGCGGTACGCTGGGCGTATGGATGCGGGGCACACTAGTTCATGAGAAATAAGGTCTTTCTCGTGGAGGAAGTGGTCTTGTGAACGCTCGAGATATCGCCGTTGCCGCCATTGCATTGACGCTTGGTTGCCTTGGTCCTACGGCCGCGCTCGTCGCAGGTGTGCAGGGGTCTTGTGGGGCTGCCTCTATTGTGGTCGGCGCGTTGATCGCGGCCGCGCTGCTGGGAAGTGCGGGTGTAGTCCTTTGTCGCGACGATGAGGGGCAGGCGTCGGAGTCGCAGCTCTAACCGTTGTGAAGCTGATTTTTGGCCAAAGATGAAAAAGGAAGCCGCTGCGAGGGGAGTGCCCCTTGCGGCGGCTTTGCCATTGGATCTGTTGGCTGCAGTATGCCGAACACTACCGGCTGCTTTCTATTTCGCGAATCCTCTGGTAGAGCCAATCGTTTTGCGGCACTTGGATATCGTGTTTGGCGGCCAGGCGGCAAATGGTGCCCGCGAACTCCTCGACTTCGGTTTTTCGTTGTGCGATGCGGTCCTGCGCCATCGAGGGCATACCGGCGGGGTCGATTCCCTCGATGAGGTGCACCATTTGCGTCAGGTCTGCCTCGGTCAGCTCAACGCCCTCGGCGTTGGCAACCGCAAGCGTCTCGCGCATGGCGGAGACAAAACAGCGGCGCTGCTCGGAGCCCGGCTCCGTGGCGCTTCCGTAGGTCCCGCCGTAGGCCATGCAGGTCTGGTTGATGCCGTCGTTGAGCATGAGTTTGGCCCACATGCGGTGCGCAATGTCGCTCTCGACGGTATGGGCGATGCCGCAGCGCGTATAGAACTCGTCGATGACGGTAACGGTTGCGGGCTTGGTGCCCGCTGCCGCGCCAAAGCGAATCTCGCCCGCATTGGTAAAGGTGAGCTCTCCGTTGAGGAACACGGCGTCCATGCCTTGGCAGATACCCAGGACGGTGTGCTCCCAGCCAAAGCGCTCGGCAATCTTTTGCTCGCTCGTGATGCCGTTGCACAGCGAGGCGATGAGCGTGTTGGGTCCCACGACGCGCTCCATAGTCTTGAGTGCTTGGTCGAGACCGGTGGTCTTGACTGTCAGGATGACCAGATCGGCGGGCGTCGCCTCGCTGGCGCGGACGGACGTGAGATCGCAGGGCTTGCCGTTGACAGTGAGCGCATCGCCCGCGTGACGCTCAAAACGGGTGTCATCCATAACGTATTCGACGGCGTCATTGCCGAGGGTCTTGGCAATCATGCTGCCGTAGAGCAAGCCGACGCCGCCCTTGCCGATAAAGGCGACCTTGTTGATCTGCATGTGAATCATCTCCTCACAAAAAGGCGCCCGCGTGCGGGGCGCCTGGTGGATTGTATGCCGCTGGAGCATGTAGCGTGCACCGGAGGCGGAATTTAGAAGAACAAACGCATGGGGACTTATGCCGCGGGGCAGATGGCAAAAACGCGTGCGGGATATCCAACACCATCACGGACCTTAGGGAAGGTGCAGAAGATGACGGCGCCTGTGGCGGGAAGCTCGTCCAGATGGTCCATGGCCTCGATCTGATAGCGGTCGACCGAGAGGATGTACTGCTCGCCGGGGTAGGGGTAGGCATCCTCGCGCGTGGTCACGCTCGCCTCCTTTCATCGGGCTTTTTGCTGATGTTAAAGCGGTGCCGTGACAGCTCGATTTCTGCTGCGTTACGATACGTTCTCGATTGCGATTCCACGATGTTTCGGCTGCGTGACCATTGTGTTTCGCCTTGCCGGGGCGCTGATGGCGAAGGGAGGGGCCGTGCAATACCGTGTTGACCCCAAAAGTGGTAACCGAATATCCGCTCTGGGTCTGGGCTGCATGAGGTTTCCCGGTGCGCCGGGACACCCCGATGCGAAGACGGCCGATGCCATCATCTCCCGCGCGGTGGAGCAGGGGATTAACTACCTGGACACGGCCTATCTCTATCCCGGCAACGAGGCGTGCGTGGGTGCGTCGCTTGAGCGCCTGGGCTTGCGCGACCAGGTTTTGCTCGCAACCAAGCTGCCGCATGCTTCGTGCAAATGCGCGGAGGATTTCGACCGGTTCTTCGACGAGCAACTGCGCCGCCTACGGACCGACCATATCGACTATTACCTCATGCATAACATTACCTCGCCCGCCCAGTGGGAACGTGTGGTGGCGTTGGGCATTGAGGACTGGATCGCGTGTCAAAAGGCGGCGGGGCGCATTCGCCAGATTGGTTTTTCGTACCACGGCAGCGCGGTGGATTTCCTGACGATGCTTGACGCATATGACTGGGATTTTTGCCAGATCCAGTACAATTACGCTGGAGAGCGATATCAGGCGGGAACAGCGGGGCTCATGGCCGCCGCCGAGCGAGGCCTCGCGGTGTTTGTGATGGAGCCGCTGCTGGGCGGGCGTTTAGCGGGCAAGCTGCCGCCACGGGCCCGCGCTGTGCTCGATAGTGCCCGTGACCCGCATTTGCTCACTCCTGCCGCCTGGGGTCTTTCGTGGGTGTGGAATCATCCTCAGGTGACGATGCTGCTTTCGGGTATGACCGATACCGCGCAGGTGGATGAGAATTCGTCACTGGCAGACCTCGCGTTGCCGAATTCGATGACTGCCAACCAGCTCGACACGATCGCGCACGTGCTGGATGAGTTTGAAAAATCGAATCGCGTGCCCTGCACGGGATGCGGCTATTGCATGCCGTGCCCTAAAGGCATCAATATCCCTGGATGTTTTGCCGCCTACAACGCAAGCTATGCGCACAGCTGGTTTACGGGGCTGTCTCAATACTTTACGGCGAGCGCGGTGCGCACAAGCGAGCCCAAGTTGGTGAGCAATTGCGTCAAATGCGGCAAATGCGCGCGGCACTGCCCACAGCACATCGATATTCCCGAGTGTCTCGACGATGTGCGCCGACGTTTCCAGCCTGGTCCCGTGACGGCGGTGCTTAAGGCCTTCGGCAAAACACGCTCCTCATGACCCTTTTATATCTTGTGATGGAATAGTTCCTGTTTGCGGCAGAATAGGGCGATAGCAGGAACTATTTCGCCGCAACTGATGGGAGGCTATCGTGGGTGACCGAGGTTTACGTAATGATTCGCGTGAGGTTCGTTGGGGCATTTTGGGCGCTGGGCACATTTCTCATCGATTTGCATCGTCGCTCAAGAAGGTCGACGGGGCACGGCTGGTGGCTGCGGCCGGCCGCACTCCTGCGCATGTCGAGGAATTTTCCCGAGCGTTTTCGATCGATGCTGCGCATAGCCATGCCTCGGCCGATGATAACGGCGATGCGGCTTATGACGCGCTGATTGCCGACCCCGATGTCGACGCAATCTACTTGGCTCTTCCGCATGGCATGCATACGCGTTGGGCCTGTCGCGCGCTGCGCGCCGGAAAGGCCGTGCTGTGCGAAAAGCCGGCCGTTTTGAGTGAGGAAGAGGCTCTCTCGATTGCTTCCACCTCTCGCGAGCGCGGCGTGCTGTTTATGGAGGCGATGAAGAATCGGTTTTGCCCGATGCGCACTCGCGTGAAGGACTTGCTTGCGTCGGGTGAGCTTGGCCGTATTGTCTCGATTGAAAGCGTGCAAAAGCTCGATTACGGCGAGCCTCCTTCGGGCTATCTGCTTGATCCGTTGCAGGGCGGCTGTCTATATGATATGGGCTGCTATGCAGTCGGTTGGTTTGAGGATTTGCTCGCGGGCGCGTGCGAGGTTTCTTCCCGTGAAGTTCGCTGGCGTGACGTATCAGGCGGCCGCGTCGATTGGGCCGACGAGATCCATATGAGCGTCGGCGGTATACCCATTCATATGGTGTGCGACGGCAAAGCAACATATGAAAGCCGCTTAACGATTGCCTGTGAGCGGGGCTCGTTGGAAATCGAGCGGCTCCATCGCCCCGAGCTCGCTCATGTGAAGTATTCCGACGGTCGAACGCTAGAAATAAATGCCCCGTTTGAGGTCGATGATTTCTACGGCGAAATCCAGCATGCGACGCAGCTCATTCAGGCGGGGAAACTCGAGAGTCCCGTCATGCCCCTTGCCGCCACGCAGCGCTGCGCGCACATCATCGATGCGATTCGTTTGAAACTTTAGGGCGTGGGGGCATGGCACCAGCGCTTGGAATGCCTGGAGGCCTTTGTCCCTGATGCCCCTTTTATAACTTGCGGTGGAATACGGTCTGTTTGCGCCAAAATAAGGCACCAATAGACCGTATTTCACCGCAACTGATGAGGAGGGAGCTGGAGATGCTGACGATCGGGTGCCATCTTTCGACGACGAAGGGCTATCGGGCAATGGGGGAGACAGCGTTGTCCATTGGCGCCAATACCTTTGCATTCTTTACGCGCAACCCGCGCGGCGGCAAGGCGAAAGACCTTGACATGGATGACGTGGCGGCCCTGCGCGAGCTTATGGAGCAAAACGACTTTGGCCCGCTCGTGGCTCATGCCCCGTATACCTATAACCCCTGCTCAGCCAAAGAGCGGGCGCGCGAGTTTGCCCTGGAGGCCATGGCAGAGGACCTGCGGCGCATGGAGGCGCTGCCCGGCAACTACTACAACTTCCATCCCGGTGCGCATGTGGGGCAGGGCTCCGACGCCGGCATTCAGATGATTGTCGACACCCTGTGCCAGGTGATGTTTGAGGGCCAGCAGACGACGGTGCTGCTCGAGACCATGGCCGGCAAGGGTACCGAGGTGGGCCGCAGCTTTGAGGAGCTGGCGTGCATTATCGAGGGCGTTGCCGCCAAGTGCCCAGAGCTGTCCGATAAGCTGGGCGTTTGTTTGGACACCTGCCATGTGAGCGATGCCGGCTACGACATCATCCATGATCTGGACGGCGTACTCGACGAGTTCGACCGCGTGGTGGGTATCGATCGCTTGCATGCCGTACACATCAACGATTCGAAGAACCCTTGTGGCGCCCATAAAGATCGTCACGAGTGCATCGGCAAGGGATACCTTGGCAGCGAGGAATTTGGTGGCGGTATGCAGGCTATGCAGAATATTGTATCGAATGGCCACTTGCGTTCGCTGCCGTTTATTTTGGAGACTCCGAACGAACTTGCAGGTTATGCAGCTGAAATTAGACTATTAAGGTCATTGCAGCAGTAATGACTGTCACAAAGTAGAGTATTCCATTCACGTTATGGGTTTGTTTCAATCAGTTTTCTCATTGCAGATTCGTAATTCCGGGTGCATAATAGCCAACAGTTTTTGCAGACCTCTGAATCAAACGAGGTCACCGGAAGGAGACTGATTATGAAGCTGAAGAAGCTTGGCGCATTTGCCGCCACGGGTGCTATGGCACTCGCCCTTGCTCTGACGGGCTGCGGTTCGTCCAACGCCACCTCTGGTTCTGATGCCGGTTCCAGCAGCTCTGACGACGCTAAGGTCGAGAAGGTCGACGGCTCCAAGGAGTACGCGCTCGTCAAGGATGGTACGCTGACCGTCGGCACCTCTGCCGAGTACGCTCCGTTTGAGTACAAGGATGACAACGGCGATTATCAGGGCTTTGACCTTGAGCTCATCAAGGCCATCGGCGACAAGCTGGGCCTGGATGTCGAGTATATCAACAATGACTTTGACACGCTGGTTCCGGGTGTCGCTTCGGGCGCCAAGTATGACGTTTCCATTGCGGCTATCACCGACACGCCCGAGCGTGAGAAGGAAGTCACTTTCTCTGATTCCTACTACATGGACGATCAGGCTATTGTGACCAAGGTCGATAACACCGACATCACGGCCGACAACTACAGCGAGAAGCTCAACAACGCTGACGCTACCATCATCGTCCAGTCTGGCTCGACCGCCGAGGCCTTTGCCCAGGAGAACTTCCCCAAGGCCAAGATTGTCCCCTACAAGGACGCTACCGAGTGCTTTAGCGCTCTGCAGTCCGATAAGGGCGACGCTGTAGTCACCAACCGCTCCGTTGCCAGCCAGCTGACCGCCGAGCAGTTCAACACCTGCCAGACCATCAAGCAGATTAGCACCGGCGAGGAGTACGCCATTGCCATCAACCAGGGCAACACCAAGCTCAAGGATGACATCAACCAGGCCATCAAGGACCTGACCGACGACGGTACCGTCGACGCCCTCATGGCTAAGTACAATATCAAGTAAAATAACTACTTGATTGCGCGCGGGCCCTTTCCGTTTTGGCGGAAAGGGCCTTTGCGCTTCTCTTGACGGAGAGCGTTTCCGTCTCGTTTTGCCGGCAACTTCTACGATAGGAGCCACCTTGTCTCGACTGAACAAAGGGGCCGCGGAGCAGCGTTTTCCACTGCCCGCCTTGCTCCAAAAGCTAGTCTGCGTCATGGCCGTGGCGCTCGCGCTGGTGTGCGCGGGGGCATATGCGCCCACGACCGCCCAGGCGCTTGAGACCGCAAAGATTACCGCCCGACCCAACACCGGTTCGGGCAGCGATGTGGTCGGCGGCACCGAGACGCGCATTACCTGGGAGGTCCAGGCCGATGCCGATGAGGAGCTGAGCGGTCTTTCGCTGACGTTTGTCGACGGCACGACGTTTGGTACCGATGACACGCGATTGACGATGCTCTCGGGCGAGGACCTCATGGATCGTACGCCCATGAAGCCCACGTGCAAGGCTGACGGCCAGACGCTCAAGATTGATTTTGGCGAGACGGCGCCTGCCGGCGGCTTTTTCCGTGTCGAGGTTTATGGTGTGACGTTTCCCGTCGAGGGCGGCGATGAGGTCTTTAGCGGCACCTATACGCTCGCTGACGGGTCGACCAAGAAGATCTCCAAGATTCCGTCGGTGGAGATCAAGGGCGTGACGGCCTTCGATAACTTCTTGGCCGATCTTAAGGAACAGCCGTGGGTCGAGGCTTGGAACTCCAATATGTTCCTGCGCCTGTTCTTGAACCCGGTCATTTTGGTCCAAAGCCTGCCGATCGTCTTTAAGGGCTTCCTTATGTCGCTCTCGATCGTGCTTGTGGCGTTTCCGCTGGCCATTCCCTTCGGTTTCGCCCTATCGCTCATGCGCATATCCAAATCGCGCATCCTGCGCTGCCTTGCCGGCATCTATGTGAATATCATCCGTGGTACGCCGGCGTTCCTGCAGATCTATATCGCGTTCTTCGGTCTGCCGTTGGCCGGCGTCAAGGTGGACGACTATGTTTTGGGCGTTATCGTCATGGCCATGAACTCGTCTGCGTACCTGTGCGAGATCTTCCGTGCCGGTATTCAATCGATCCCCAAGGGCCAAAACGAGGCTGCTCGCTCTCTGGGCATGAATGCCTTCCAGACGCTGCTCTACGTTATGATTCCGCAGACGTTCCGCAATGTTTTGCCTACGCTGACCAGCGAGTTTATCTTGCTTTACAAGGATACGTCGCTGCTTGCCGCCGTGGGTGTGGTCGAAATCGTCATGAACGCCCGTACCATCGTGGCCACGACGGGCTCCATTACACCGTACGTGGTTGCCGCCCTGTTCTATCTGGTCATCACCCTGCCGCTCGCTCGCTTGGTGAGCGGTCTTGAGGCGAGGCTTTTGGGTACGACCGAGACCAAGAAGAAGCGTCCCGCCAAGAGCGCCGGACAGGTTGTCGCGACGCCTGCCGATCACATCGCCGGTCTGTAAGGAGGTCCTATCATGAGCGAAACCAATAACTCGAACGAGGTCGTCGTCAGCATTAAGAACCTCCAGAAGGCCTTTGGCGATAACGTGGTCCTGCGCGATATCGATCTGGATGTGCATAAGGGCGAGGTCGTCGTAGTTCTGGGTCCTTCGGGCTCGGGCAAGTCGACGATGCTTCGCTGCATCAATCGTCTGGAGCATCCTACGAGTGGTTCGATTGTCGTCGAGGGCGTGGATGTGTGCGCCAAGGGCGTTGACCTCAATAAGGTGCGTACGCACTTGGGCATGGTGTTTCAGCAGTTCAACCTGTTCCCGCACCTGTCGGTCAAAAAGAACGTCATGCTTGCGCAGCAAAAGGTGCTCAAGCGCAGCAAGGAAGAGGCCGAGAAGATCGCCGTCGAGGAGCTGACCAAGGTCGGTCTTGCCGAGCGTATCGACTTTATGCCGAGCCAGCTCTCGGGCGGCCAGCAGCAGCGCGTTGCCATCGCCCGCGCCCTGTCGATGAACCCTCACGTTATGCTCTTTGACGAGGCCACGTCGGCGCTCGATCCCGAGCTGGTTCGCGACGTTCTGGGTGTCATGCGCGACCTGGCACGCGATGGCATGACCATGATCGTCGTGACGCACGAGATGGGCTTTGCCCGCGACGTCGCCGACCGCGTCGTCTTTATGGACGGCGGCGTCATTGTGGAAGAGGGTACGCCGAGCGAGGTCTTCGACCACCCCAAGAGCGAGCGCACCAAGGCGTTCTTGGGCAATATCTCGTAGCCGGTTGATGTAACTGCCGTTATAAAAGAGCGGGGGCTGGACTTGAATCCAGCCCCCGCTCTTTTGTAGGGATAAGGATGCGCTTTGATGCAGACTCTTTTGGAGGTCCTGGGTTCGTTACGCGAGCTCGGCTCCGAGGGCCTTGCAAGCGGTCTCGCCCTCATCGTCGGGCGCATCGTAGCAAATGACGGAATCGACGACATTGACGCCCGCCTCGTCGGCATCGGCCTTCCAGTTGTCCATCCACTCGCCCTCGGCCCACGAATAAGAGCCAAAGAGGACGACCTTCTTATCGCCGAGGGTCTCCTTGACCTCGTCCCACATAGGCTGGAACTCGTCATACTCAAGCTCCTCGGAACCCATGGCGGGGCAGCCGAAGGCAATGGCGTCATAGCTGGCGGCCTTGTCTGCGGAGAAGTCGGCGCAGGAGATGACCTCTGCCTCGGCGCCGGCACCGGTTGCGCCCTCGGCAACGAAGTTTGCCATGGCCTCGGTGTTGCCTGTACCGCTCCAGTAGACGACTGCGATCTTGCTCATATGTCTTCCTTTCGGTTGTGCGGCGTGCGACCGCGTTTTGTATGCTCTATCGGGTTGCCTGGACAAGTTGTCCCAGGGTGCAGCCCTGTTGATAGATGTAGGTAAGGTATTGCGTGCATGTGCGATAGGAATCGAAGGTCGTGAGCGCCTGCTCAACGTTTGTGTATACCTTCCATGCGCCAAAGACCTTATAGTTTTCGCCGTGCTGGACGATAAACTGATGGACATCTTCGTAGGGATAGCCCAAAAAATAGCCAATTTCGTGGGGGAACTCGCACATGCACCCCGTATCGCAGTGCCTATTTCGCTCGAGTGCGCAGACGCTGCCGTCATAGGCGCTTTCTGCGGCATTGCTGCTTGCCAGCGTGATGCGCGCGGCGAGATGCACCAGTGATGCGGGCAGGTTGTGGACATCGTAACCTTCGGCGGCAAGCGCCGTCGTGGCGCGGGGGTCGGAGAGGTATCGCATGAGGTCCGCAGGGCGGTACACATAGATGAGCGCTCCGCAGGGGCGCCAGACCAAAACGCTCATATGGATCCCGAGTGGCTGGAGCTCGCGGTTGCATTGGGCTATGACGGCGAGCAGGCGAGAGCGTCGCCCTTCGATATGGGCGGCGCCGGGTTTTCCGTTTTGGTTGGCGTAAACGCCGGGATAGGTAAAGAGCGATGCCGGCTTGATGCTCGCGAGCGTGGGGGAGCAGTTGCGCACGACCGCTGCCTGAAACGTTGGAATGTCTATGGTTCGAGTCACGGCGCTCCTTACGGATTTAAACTGTTAGCCTAGGAAAACTTATACACGAAAGTAAGCCATGGTCAACAAAAAAGTTTGAAGAGGGAAACTAATTGACCGAACAGACATGATTTTGGGTTAAGATGGGGACACCCCATGGGGGTATCTAGATAGGGCTACTTGAAAGGGGAACGCATGAGTGACTTGCTCAGCCCTGCGAATCTCATCGTGCTGGCCGTCATTGCCGTCGGCATGTTTTTTGGACTGCGTCGCATTGCCGCTTCGACACATGGGAAGAGTTGTTGCAGCGATGGTGCGAGCGGCAAGAAGGCCAAAAAGGTTGTTGTGGTGGATACCGATGCGTCACACTATCCCTATAGCGATGAGCTGCTCATCGGCGGCATGAGCTGTGACGGCTGCGCTCAGAACGTAGCCAATGCCCTCAATGCACTGGATGGCGTGTGGGCAACGGTGACGTATGCGGACCACACGGCACGCGTGCGCTCTAAGCAGCCGGTTGATCGTGATGTCCTCGAGACGGCCGTGAAAGACGCGGGCTACTACGTCATGACGCTGTAAGCGTCGCTCTGGATGCGCTTCCTTGGCTAGGCTCGTCCGCGCAGTTCGATGTCTTGGATGCCGTCGAAGTCGATGGCGATGTCTCGGAGCTTGAGGAGCTTGAAGGCGGGGAGCACCTCGTCGAGGATGCCGGTGCGGCTGCGATAGCCGTATGTATCGTAATAGGTGACACGAACCAAGTCGCCACGTTTGAGACCCTCGAGTTTTTTAGAAAGCACGAGGGCTTTTTCTTCCGTGAGCTCACGTTTTGGCTCGATGGTGATTTCCTGCTTGCGCACGAGTTCGTAGTATCCCGTGAGGGCGGCAAAGGGCATAAACTGTGCGGCGCGGTTGGCGCGCACGGCACCGTTGGCAGTGAGGTTGGGGTCGGCGGCGCGGCGTCTGCCCTCGGGGTCCGCCAAGCGCTCGAAGGCGGTCGGCGGGCGCACGGGCTGTTGTTTGGGTTTAGGCACGGTGTCCTCCAACTTGTTCGTTGCGTTCGCGCGCGGTGGCGCCGGCGGTAAAGCTTAATCCCTTGACGAGCGCGTTCTTGCCGTACTTGCCTTTCACGGCCAGGACGGTGCGCGCCAGGTCGCGCTCGCGCTCATCGGCCTCGATATCGCTGAATAGATCGATGGTGGCAAATTCCTCGGGCATGAGGTTGCCAAATCCCAGGTTGATGCGCTTGACCGGTCGTTTGGGATCGACAGTCTGCGCCCAGAGCTCATCGAAATAGCCCATGATCTTCTTAAACGAATTGGTACGCTCGCTCAGCTTTCGCGAGGCGTTAGAGTGCGCAAAGAGTGCGGCATAGCCACCGCGCGGTTTGCCGCCATGCTCTCCCACAAAGATGCCATCGATTGCCTGCGCTTCGCGCACCAGGCGACGCCGTTCGTCATCGCGCTGGACGGGCTTGGGCGCACGGGGCGCGAGCTCGGGGCCGGCGGTTGCGGTGGGTTCGATACTCGATGTGCTCGAGCGCAGGTGCCCGCATCCGTCCACATACTGCGCTGTACCGCTGGCGTCGAGGCGGCGTATGTCGGCGCGTTCGCTCGCGTAGCCCACAAAGAGCGAGATGCTGTCGCAGACCACGTGCTTATCGACCAAGTCTAAAACGGCGTTGTCGACCATCTCGCGCAAGACGGTATAGGCCTGTTCGTAGGCATAACCCTTCGAGAGCACCTGTCCTGTGGTGGTCGAAGTTGCTTGCGGGCGATAGGCTTGGATATCGGCGATGGTTGTCGGCTCGCGCCCGAAGGCATGGTCGATGAGATATTCGGCATTGACGCCGAGCTCGTCGTAAAGCAGGTTTTCGTCGAGCGCCGCGACGCCCATCAGATCGTAGACGCCGTATTTCTCGAGGCGGGCTGCCACGCCGGGACCGATGCCCCAGATATCGGTGATGGGACGATGGGGCCAGATCTCCTTGCGAAAGGTCTCGTCGTCGAGTATGCCGATGCGGCTGGGTACGTGCTTGGCGGTAATGTCGAGCGCTACCTTGGCCTGGAATAGGTTGGGGCCGATGCCGACCGTCGCCGTGATGCCGGTGCGCGCGAGGACCTCGTCGCGCAGCGTGCAGGCGAACCCTTCCGCATCTGTGTGATAGAGGTCCAGATAGGGCGTCACGTCGATAAAGCATTCATCGATTGAATAGACGTGAATGTCTTGCGGACTTACGTATTCCAGATAGATGCCGTAGATTTGCGCCGACACCTCCATATAGTGCTGCATGCGCGGTACGGCCGTGATGTAGTCGATGCCATCGGGAATCTCGAATAGGCGGCAGCGATTGTGAATCCCTAAGTCCTTCATGGCCTGCGTGATGGCGAGGCAGATGGTCGTGCGCCCGCGCGATTCGTCGGCAACGACCAGGTTGGTGGTGAGCGGATCGAGCCCACGGTCGACGCACTCGACGCTGGCATAAAACGTCTTGAGGTCGATGCAGATATAGGTGTGCTGCTCGTGCGCCATCCGTGTCCTTTCATCAAACACATGTTCTTATCGAATACCTGTTCGATAATACCCGCTCGTCCGGACGTCGTCAAAACCTGTCAAAAAGGGACTGGTTTGTTTTGGTAGGTATGGTCGTGCGGTTGGATCGGGTTTTAACGCAGCTCTAAAGAGTGCGAAACAGCTCGGAAAACCTCGCTTCGTAGCATGAGCCTAACGATTGATACCGCCTATACGCACGGAAGGGTTGTGGAAAAGATGGTCAATTATGGGTTTGGTATGCCGACGCGCCTTGTTGCGGATGGAGACGTGGCTCGCTGGTGCGGACGATTGGTCGCTCACTACGGTGGCACCAAGGCGCTGGTCGTGTTGGGCGGTGACAAACATACGCACGATGAGCTCGTCTCGGCGGCGCTCGGCTCGCTTGATCGAGCTCTGCTCGAACGCGTGCTTTTTCGCTGCGGCTTGGTCGGGGGCGATGGGGGAGACGATTTGGTCGATGAGGCCGTAGCCCTGGCGACCGACGAAGGCGTGGACTTTGTCCTGGCGATTGGCGATGCCGATACTGCCGGCTTTGCGCGCGAGCTCGCGCGTCGCATGGCGGCGCTCGATGCCGGCGAAGACGGCTTTGTGCCTTATGGATGCATTGTCTCGGAGGGCAAGGTGCCTGCTGTCGTGGGCACCGGCGAGGTTCCCGTTTTTGCCATTATCGCGCCCGAACTGCTGGAGGGCATCGGGTCTCCTCTGCGTGAGTTACTCGGTAGCGTCTGCGCCGCGGCCTAATATTTGCCATAAAAGGACGGGTTATTTTTGGTTGGTAAAGCGTTTGACCTGCCAAAATAAGCCTGTCCCTTTTTGATCGGTTGCCGTTTGGGGGCCGATTGGCAACGCTCGCTGATTGTAGTCTTGACCTGCGCTAGAATAGTGGCATCTGAATGTCCGGGCGCATGGAGGCGTGCGCCCGTATGCTGAGGAGGACTCTATGGCAACTGTTGCCGCACCTATCGATGCTACGTCGACTGCCGCTTGGAAGGCACTCGAGGCTCATCAGGAGAAGCTCGAGGCCGATGGTATCGACCTCAAGGCCTGGTTCGCTGCCGATGCCGAGCGCGTGAACAAGCTGAGCTTTGACGCCGGTGACCTGCACTTCGATCTGTCGAAGAACCTGGTGACCGATGAGACCGTCAAGCTGCTGTGCGATCTTGCTCGTGAGGTGAAGCTCGAGGAGCGCCGCGACGCCATGTTCTCCGGCGAGCACATTAACACCACCGAGGACCGCGCCGTCCTGCACACCGCGCTTCGCCGCCCCGCAACCGAGAGGGGCCAGCTCATCGTCGACGGCCAGGATGTCGTCGCCGACGTGCACGAGGTCCTCGACCGCATGTATGCCTTCGCCGAGCGCGTGCGCTCCGGTGAGTGGAAGGGTGTTACCGGCAAGAAGATCGAGCACCTGGTGTCCATCGGCATCGGCGGCTCCGATCTGGGCCCGGTCATGGCCTACGAGGCTCTGCGTCCCTACGCCGACGCCGGTATCGACTGCCGCTATATCTCCAACATCGACCCCAACGACCAGGCCGAGAAGCTTAAGGGCCTGGATCCCGAGACCACGCTCGTGATCATCGTCTCCAAGACCTTCACCACGCTCGAGACCCTCACCAACGCCCGCGAGGTCAAGACCTGGATGCTCGAGCAGCTCAAGGCCCAGGGCGCCATCGACGGCTCCGATGAGCAGAACGCCGAGGCCGTGGCAAAGCACTTCGTCGCCGTTTCCACTGCACTCGAGAAGGTTGAGGCCTTCGGTATCGACCCCGCCAACGCCTTCGGCTTCTGGAACTGGGTCGGCGGCCGCTACTCCGTCGACTCCGCCGTGGGCCTGTCGCTGATCGTCGTGCTCGGTCCCGAGCGCTTCCAGCAGTTCCTCGAGGGCTTCCACGCTATCGACGAGTACTTCTGCAACACGCCGCTCGAGAACAATGCCGTTGCGCTGATGGGCCTGCTCAACGTCTGGTACGTCAACTTCTTCGGTTCCAAGAGCCACGCCGTGCTGCCGTACTGCCAGTACCTGCATCGTTTCCCGGCCTACCTGCAGCAGCTCACCATGGAGTCCAACGGCAAGCATGTCCGCTGGGACGGCAGCGCCGTGACCTCCGACACCGGTGAGATCTTCTGGGGCGAGCCCGGCACCAACGGTCAGCACGCCTTCTACCAGCTGCTGCACCAGGGCACCGTGGTGGTCCCGGCCGATTTCATTGCCTTCGCCAATACCGCCAACCCTGCGACCGACAGCGGCCAGGACGTGCACGAGCTGTTCCTGGGCAACTTCCTGGCCCAGACCAAGGCACTCGCCTTTGGCAAGACGGCCGATGAGGTGCGCGCCGAGGGCACGCCCGAGCAGATCGTCCCGGCCCGTTGCTTTGAGGGCAATCGCCCGACGACCTCGATCTTCGGCGACACGCTGACCCCGTTCGCACTCGGCGAGCTCATCGCCCTGTACGAGCACATCACGTTTGTCGAGGGCACGGTCTGGGGCATCGACTCTTACGACCAGTGGGGCGTTGAGCTGGGCAAGCAGCTTGCCAAGCAGATCACCCCTGCCTTCCACGACGATGCCGCCAAGGCCGAGCAGGACGCTTCGACCCAGGCGCTCATCGAGTTCTATCGCGCGCATCGCAAGTAGTTTTTACGGCCGAGTTGGCTTATGGCTGAAAGGGGCCCGTATCCGTTGGGATGCGGGCCCCTTTGCTTTGCCGTGGTCCCGGGGCGCACGGCCTTTGTGGAACATCGCCGGGGCGCCGCGCGCTGCGAGAACCCTGCGCCTAGATCTTGGCCTCCGCATGGCCTCGCTGCGCCTCGGGCAGCTCCCCGTAGAGCGGATGGTCTTCGAGCCTAAAGCGCTCGACCTGTTCAGGAGTGCGACCGCGTACAAAGAGCCACGAGCGATCGATCGGCGTCGCCATGAGCGTGCTGGGCAGCGCGTCGGCGCGGTCGGAAAACACCCGGGCACTCTCGGGATCCTGGAACGCCAGCACCAGATGCGTGTCGCAGTTGCCCATGATGGAGCGTGCGCGTGCCTCGCCATAGAGCGCATCGAGCTGGTTGGTCGACTGCAACAGCAGCGTTGCCCAGATGTTGCGGCTTCGGATAATCGAGAGCACGTTGTCGATCTGGGGGATCTGCAGATTTGCGAAGTCATCGAGCATAAAGCGCACGGGCACGGGCAGGCTGCCGTCGGGCTGCCTATCGGCCTCACGAATGAGGCCCATAAACGCCTGCGAAATAAAGAGGCCGGTCAGCGGATCGAGATTGCGGTCAATATCGCTCACGGTTACAAACAGGGCGCAGGGGGTGTGTCCCATGGAAGCAAAGTCCACCTGATGGCACTCACGATAGAGCTGTGCCGCACCGTCGAACCCCAGACACATGACCTTTTCGGCAAGGATGCCGACGATGCTCGCGTGCATGCGCTCGGCATTTTGCGTAATGGCGTAGCGCCGCCATAGCGAGAGGGCATAGCTTTGGGGGTCGGTCGTGATCAGATCGTCAAACAATCGGGCCGTGGCACCGTCCTGCAGGTGCTCGATCAGCTTGATGACCGAGCTGATCGTCTGCTCGTCGGCGGGTAGCTGTTCGGTGACGTAGGCGATAAGACACGACAGCAGGTTTGCCGCCGCATGATCCCAAAAAGGCTGGTTGTTGTCCTCGATGGGGCAGATGGCCTTTGCCACCGAGAGGATGTCCTGCTGGTTGGGCCTGCCGTCCGCCTTGCGGCGAATGTGCCTCAGGGGGTTGTAGCCGCAGCGTTCGATGCCGGGCGCAAGGGCCGGGACGGTGTTGAGATCGGCGAAGTTGAGACATTGCACGCGGTAACCGTGGGCTGCCAGCGCGGGTCCCACTTCGCGACAGAGCGTGCCTTTGGTGTCGAGCACGATGTAGCTTGCGTTCATTTGCAGCAGGTTGGGCTTGAGGACGTTTCGGGTCTTGCCGGCTCCCGAGGGGCCGATCACAAGTGCGTTGTTGTTGAGTCCCGTTTGGCGGGTGTCGCAGGAAAGCGTTCGATCCTTGGCGAGGATGGTGGACGATGCGGGCTCAGAAGCGGCGAGGCGGCTGGCGAGGTTAGACATGGGCGACCTCCTTGGTGGTCGAGAGGATTTCGTGGGCAAAGCCGAGCTCGACGGCGCGCTCGGCCGAAAGGTAGGTGTCTTTTGCAGTGAGGGACTGGATGCGCTTTGGCGTGAGGCCGCTGCGGTCCGAGAGGATTTGCGTGAGGGTCTTGCGGGTCTGCATGAGACGCCGGCTGGTTTCCTGCAGCGCAAGTGCCGAGCCGCCTGCCCCCTGGGGGATCAGCGGGTCGTGAATCATGAGCTCTGCATGGGGCGCCATACGGCGATCGTCGCCGCCCATAAAGATCACGGCGCCCATGGACGCGGCGAATTCCAGGCAGACGGTGCGGATGGGGCACGATGCGAGGCGCATGGCGTCATAGATCGCAAGACCCGATCGCACGCTTCCGCCGGCGCTGGCGACAAATATGGTGATGGGGCGGCTGGGGTCGGTGGCATCGAGCAGGCGGATCTGCTGGCATAGGTCGTGGGCCATCGGGGTTTCGATATTTCCCATGACGGAGAGCTCGCGACGGGCGAGCATCTCATCGTAAATGCTGGTGAGCGTGATACCTCGGGCGGATTCACGCATGGTGAGGGGGCTGATGATGGGGGAATGATTGGTGTCCATGAGGACTCCTTTCTGTTGGTTGTGTTGTGGAATAGGATTGTTGCCCGCGGAGGGGCTGGCGGGCTACAGGGTTCGTCCAAGCCTGAGATCGAGCTCGGTTGTGGGACAGGCTGCCTGTTCGTGCGGCTCGCAAGCGCCAAGGGCTCCAAAGCGATGAAGCGTTGCGGCGGGCGTGGTGTAGGCGAGCCGCAGCTGATGCTCGACAGGGGCACATCCGTCATTTTTGTAATGAGCCGCGTAGTACTGCGCGATGCTGGCGTTCATCTCGTTGCCATTGCGATGGCGCTCAAACTGGCGTCTGCAGGTCTCGATGATCTTTGCTACCGACTTGGGTGCCGTCGCGGGAACAAGGGCGAGATAGCCCTCAAATAGCTCGTTGATGCTCAGGAGGCACAGCAGGTCGATCAGCGTCCTTATGGCTGCTCCCTCGGCGGAAAAGTGCGCGGTCATGCGGTTATATCGGTTGCGGTCGACGATGGCCGCATGGGGTCTTGGAGTTTTCTGCCCCGTGGTCCCGGGCTTTTGCCGCGCCTGTGTATTGAGCTCGACGTTGCAGCGCTTGAGGCCGTCCAACGGAAGGAACAGTGCTGTGCGCAGGGTGTTCCGCTTGCTTTCGAGTTCATGACGCTCGTCGGGTTCCCATTCGAGCTTGAGTTTCGTGTCGAGCGCCGTAAGCATATGGGCTAGGCAGCCTACGGTAAGAACGTACGAATCGTTGTCGCGTTTTGGGGCATAGGGGTCTGTCAGCTTGCGAATGTCGGGGTCGCCCATGATCTTTGTGCAGCGCTTCAGCAGTTGAGGGTGGTCGGCCAAGATCGTCGCGAGCGGTAGCGACGCGTAGTTCTTGATGGTCGCGGCGGCAAAGGCGGCGTCATATTCGTTTGCATATGCTCGCTCAATGCGGGCATCCAGAATGCTTTTCTTATCGCCGTCTTCAGCGTGGTGGTTTGTCATAGCTTCTCCAATCGGTTGATGTTCGTGCTGTTTGTTGATGTGTTGGTTGTCGTGAGTGATGTGCTTGCCGTGGGTGATGTGCTGACGTTGGGGTGCTATGCGGTTTTCAATGAGCCCGTGAGGCAGTTGCTGCAGGTGCGGGATGGAACGGCCCATGCAAGGCGGAAGGCATCGTGCTCAAAATCGAGACAGCAATGCCCTGGGTGCCTCACATGTGGCAGTTACCTCATTAAGTTGTCATTGCGTTTGGGGTTGTACTTTGCCGATCTTCCTTCTCTTACACGCTGAAAACTGAAATTTCATATGCTCGATCTACTTAAAACCGCAACGGCGGTCTTTTATCAACTTATATGTCGGAACGCGTCTTTGCAAGTACTTTTTTGCGTTTGTTTCAAATGGGGTGGTTTTGCAACCGTCACGCGCCACGCTATGCGAACGTGCCCCGGCTCGGATAAGATGGTGCGATCGAGTTCTACCGCGCTCACCGCAAGTAGTCTTTGTTGCTGAGATAGGTCATGGCCGAAAGGGGCCCGTATCCCAACAGATACGGGTCCCTTGCTATTTAAATGGGCATGAGGGTGTATTGAGGGGGGATGTCTTGCTGTCGGCATCCGCGTGCGGTGCCATTCGCTGTCTGTAAATATACGTTTACAGCTAATTTCATACCACTTGTCGGAATGCGGACGCTGTCCTTGTATGTCGGGCGTACATTGAACGTGGTATTTCGCGTGAAACCACGAATCGGTTGTCAGTCCTGAACAAGGAGGCCCAGCATGACACTTGCCAAACCCATCAATAAATACATCGACTATATCGATGCCCCCGAGGACACGTTTGAGCAGTATGTCGAGAAGGCGTTAAAGTACAACTTTCGCTGCGTATTCGCGAACCTTCAGGAGTACGAGACGGGCCGCGCCATGCTCGAGGGCTCTGACATCATCCTTGCCGGCGCCATCGACTTTCCCCAGGGCACTATGACGCTTGAGGAGAAGCTTGCGAGGTTTGAGGAATACGCTGCGTGTGGCTTTACCGAGATTGACTACGTTTTGAATCAGGGGTCGATCGAGAACCGCGATTTTGATGCCATCGAGCGCGAGATGACTACCATTGCTGATTTTTGTCGCGCGCATGGCATCACTGACAAGGTAATCGTCGAGATGTGCAAGCTGGACGGCGACGATGCCGCCAAGCGCCGTGTATGCGAGATCGCGCTGGAGGCCAAGCCGGGATTCCTTAAGACATCGACCGGCAGAAGCTTTGGCGGTGCTAAGCTCGAGGACGTGCGGCTGATGCACGAGGTGCTCGGCGATGCCGTGGCAATCAAGGCGGCGGGCGGTATCCATAATTACGAAGAGGCTTGCGCATTCATCGAGGCCGGCGCCAGCGCGTTAGGCGCATCGGCGGGCATCGCGATCGTCGAGGGCGCACCGACGGATGAGCGTCGCTAGCAGACGTATTTGACCTGAGCGATAAAGCTTCACGACCACACGCCGTTCATGTTCGAGACAATATGACTTTTTGCCCGTTGTAAACGGAGTCGCGATGGGTGTTCTGTATGATGGCTCAGACAAGGTTGTTCAATGACAGGGAGGCATATATGGCAATCAAAGCCATCGCGATGGATATCGACGGTACGCTCACCAACGATCAGAAAGTGATTAGCCCGCGTACGCGCGAGAAGCTGCTCGCGGCGCAGGAGTCGGGCATTAAGCTCATCTTGGCTTCGGGCCGTCCCGCATGGGGACTGCACGCCTTGGCGCAGGAGCTCGACCTTCAAAACCATGACGGTCTGCTGGTTGCCTTTAATGGCGCGCATGTGGTCGACGCTCAGACCGATGAGGTCCTTTTTGACCAGGCTATGCCGGCTGACGAGCTGCACCGTCTGATTGATCACCTGCGTAATTTTGACGTGATCCCTATGATTTCGCTCGGTCGCGATTTGCATGTCGTGGATTCGTATCACTGCATGATCACGCTGCCTGACGGCTCGCAGAAAAACATCGTCAAATACGAGCGCGATGCGTGCGATCTTAAGATTCGCGAGGTGGAGAGCCTGCATGAGGTCGCTGATGCTTATCCCGTGGACAAGCTGCTGACGGCGGGCGATCCGGCCTACCTGCAGGCGCATTACGAGGAGATGTATGCGCCCTTTAAGCAGACGCTTTCGGGCATGTTTACGGCCGACTGGTACTTTGAGTACACGGCGCCCGGTATCGACAAGGCCCGCGCACTCGAGGGTGCCCTGCCCAAGCTCGGCATCGATGCCAGTGAGGTCGTATCGTTTGGCGACGGCCAGAACGACAAGTCCATGATTGAGTGGGCCGGCACCGGTGTTGCCATGGGTAACGCCGTCGAAGAGGTTAAGGCTGTAGCCCAGATGGTGACCGCCGATAACAACGAAGATGGCATTGCGGTGGCGCTGGATAAGCTGCTGGGTTAGAATCGCCGATTAATGCATGGCTCGGGCGCCTGCTTGCGGGCGTCCTTTTGCTAGGGAGGGTGCCGTGTCCGCATTTCCGTTCGACGCCGTTATCTTTGACATGGACGGCGTCATTGTCGATACCGAGTATTACTACTTGGGCGAGACTGCCGCGTTTGCCAAGGAGCTTGGACTTAATCTGACTCAAGAGGAGTTGAATGGGCAGGTCGGTACCTCGCATCAGTTCTTCCTGCATATGCTGGTCGATTGGTTTGAGCGCGCCGGTAAGGGACACTTCACTGGCGAGGAGGCGTTGGCCCGTTGGGACGAGTGGACGCATAAGCGTCCGCGTGACTATCAGGCTTTGATTAACCCAGGCGCCGTGGATACGATTCGAGAGCTGCCGCGCCGTGGCGTTCGCGTGGCGCTTGCCAGCTCGTCTCCCATGGTTAGCATCGAGGAAGTGCTCAACGCATGCGGGCTGTCTGATGCCTTTGAGTATGTGGTGAGCGGCGAGCAGTTTAAGGAGAGCAAACCCGAGCCCGACATCTACCTGCATGCGCTGGACCTGCTGGGGCTGCCCGCGAATCGCTGCTGCTGCGTTGAGGATTCGGTGCCCGGCATCACCGCTGGCAAGCGAGCCGGCCTGACAGTCATTGCCAAGCGCGAGGAACGCTTTGGCTTTAGCCAGGATGCCGCGGACAAGATTATCGACCAGCTGCCGGAGCTGCTCACGCTTTCTTAGGAGCGCGGTAGTTGCGCGTTTTTCGGGTCTGATGAGTAAATAGCCAACATTTTGGTGCGACACCTAGCATACTTTAAGCTAATGCGGGCTTAAGGGCTTGTTGAATGCCCCTGAGCCCGCTTTAGACTTAATCGTGCTTGGAGAGGGTATATGCCACCGACTGAAGGGCTAACTGACGGTAAAGCAGCGATACCGCTGTACCAACAGGTTATCGATATCATTAAAAACGAAATCAACTCCGGCGCCTACAAGGCAGGCGCGCGGATACCCAACGAATTCGAATTGGCTGAGAGCTATAAAGTTGGCCGCGTTACCGTGCGACGTGCTATTGAGGAGCTCGTCCAGCAGGGCTATCTAACGAAGCGACAGGGGAAAGGCACGTTTGTCAATGCCCCCAAGCTCAAGCGCAAGATTCGCCAGAAGGATGACGTTCAGAGTTTTTCGGACGCATGCCGCGTTAACGGAATGGAACCGGGGGCGTGTGTCATTTCGAGAAAGATACTGCCGGCGGATTCCACCGAAGCACATTTCTTTGGTGTTCCCGTTGGAACTGACTTGATTTGCGTTGAGCGCGTGCGTACTGCCGATGGCGTCCCCGTCATGCTTGAGAACAACATATACGTTTACGAGGACAACGCCTATCTATCAACGGCGCCTCTATCTAACCAATCCATTTTTGAGTTCGTGCGCAACCAGACTGGCCGCATGCCCGCGTTTACCGACCCGTGCACGCTCGAGATCGCGTGCGCATCGCCCGAGGTCGCTCGGTTGCTGGCGGTTCCCGTTGGCGAACCCTTGTTTTATATGGAAGCCTTCTTTTTCGATGAGCAACGGCGGCCGTTTATCATCGGTCGTCAGCGGATCGTTGGGTCTCGCTACGTTTTTGACATCTAGGACATTGCGAATGGAAACGCCCGGTGGATCATCTCACCGGGCGCTTCCATACCGTTCACGGCGCGAACGCGACCGTTCAACCGCGTTGCGGCAATCAGTTTGAAATTATCTTGATGACGGGAAAAGCTGCTGGTAATCTATAGAACGTCATAGAACGTTTGCCTTATGCAAGCGTTGAAGCGAGATGCGATGCAGTCTCGAGTTCTTTGGAGGTATCTATGTCAGATACGAAGGCGAAGAAGACAAACAGACGTTTTAAGTTCAAATTACCGCATGTCTATACGATCATGTTCTTGCTGATCGTTGTCTTTGCGGTCCTGACTTGGATCGTTCCCTCGGGTCAGTATCAGCGCAAGACGATTTCGACAGCGGCGGGCGAGCGCGAAGTCGCCGTTGCTGGAACCTATGAACAGGTCGATAAGAACTACACCGATTCCGAGACCGGCGAGACCATCAATCTGGGTCAGGATATCTTCGCGGTCCTGCAAGCGCCCACTAAGGGCATCCAGGAGGCTGCCGACGTCGTTGCGTTCGTCTTATTGATTGGCGGATCGTTCGCAATCATCACCAAGACCAACGCTTTGAATGCCGGCATGAGCCGTGTGATTAAAAAGCTCAAGAACAAGGACATCCTCATCATTCCCATTACGATGACGTTGCTGTCCATTTGCGGCACTACGTTTGGCATGTCTGAGGAAGCCCTGCCGTTCTATGCCATCTTCATTCCCATCATGATGGGTATCGGTTATGACTCGATGACGGCATTCATCATCTGCTTCCTTGGTCCTAACCTGGGATATTGTGCTTCGACCATCGACCCGTTTAATGTTTTGATCGCCCAGGGCATCATTGGCATCGAGGGCAATCCTCAGCTGTGGCTGCGCGCCGTTTCTTGGGTCATCTTTACTGCCGTCGGTATCGCATGGGCCATGCGCTACGCTATGCGCGTCAAGAAAAACCCCGAGTCGTCCATTACGTACGAGGACGACAAGCTCAAGCGTGTTGAGTTTTCCGTGACCGATGCCTCCATCGAGGAAGAGTTCACTACCCGTCAGAAGCTCGTACTTATCGATTTTGCCTGCGGTATGGGCATTATCGTCTGGGGTCTTGTTACCCAGGGCTGGTACATGAATGAGATTTCCGCCGTGTTCCTTGGCATGGGCTTGCTTGCCGGTATCCTGGGCGGTCTTGACCAGCAGACGATCGCTGAGGAGTTCGTTAAGGGTCTCGCCGATTTTGCGTACGCTGCTATCGTTATCGGTATCGCTCGCGGTATTCTGGTCATCGCCGAGGGCGGCATGATCATCGACACCATCCTCCAGGCGCTCGCTACTGCGCTCGCCGGTGCACCCGCTGCCGTCTACACCACGTTTATGTATATCGTCCTTGGCCTGCTCTCTTTGCTGGTTCCCTCGAGTTCTGGACTTGCGGCGCTCACCATGCCCGTCATGGGTCCGCTGACCGAGCTTATGGGCCTCAATCCCGAAGCTGCCGTTACCGCGCTCCAGTTTGCTAATCAGACCATCAACACCATCAGTCCCGTGGCGGGCATGACGGTCGCCGGCCTTGCCGTGGCTAAGATTTCGTTTGGCCAATGGTGGAAGACCATTTGGAAGTTCTTCATTTTCATGGTCGTCTTTGGCCTGATCGTAACGGCAATCTCTGGCATGCTTCCGGTGTAGGTGGTTGTGATGTCTGATCGTTTAACGGTCCTGACGTCTAAGAGCGTCTTTACCGGTACGGGGGACCTGCCGTTCGAAGGTTTCGTAGCGGTCCGTGGCAATCGAATTGAGGCGGTTGGCACCAAGTGTGAGGTAGCTTCGTATTTGACCCAAGCGGACGAGGTAGTTGATCTGGGCGACCGTACCGTCATGCCTGGCCTGATCGATGTGCATACCTTCTATACAGGCTGGGCGCTGCGGACGTTGGGGTCTGATCTGTCCGGCATCGCTGATGCCAAAGAGGCCGTGTCGCTCTTGCGTGCATGGAAAGAAGATCATCCGGATTGCGCGGCGGCTTTTGGCCACAGCCTACCCGAAACGTTGGCATCGGATGCCGAGAACGCAAATACGGCAGCTGTGTTTGACGATTGTTTTGGCGATATCCCTGTCGTCTGCTTTACACCGGGTGCGGAGACCTGCGTTCTCAATGCTGCCGCCAGTGCACGATACGGCTTTACACCCCAGGCGTGCTATGCCGAGAAGATCTGGCGCATGATGAGCGATTTCCTCGCGCTGCCCGAGGTACGTGCGGGGTATTCGGACTACATGAGCATGCTTAACGAGCGCGGCGTTACCGCCATCAAGGAGATGGCGTTTGATGACTACTACGGTTTTGCCGACGAAATGGCTCGCCGTGAGGAATCTGGTGAGCTGACGGTTCGCGTCTCTATGATGTCGCAGCCGGTGGGTGCCGGTGCAAATCTGGCATATGCCCGCGAGGCACGAGAGCGCTTCCGGGGACCGTTCGTTCGTTTTTCTGGCTTCAACCGTATGACCGATCGCGGCGTATGGGCGGGGCTTGCCGAGATGATTGACCCCTATGAGGACACGGCCGATGCGGGCGCTGCCGGCAAGACGGTTGTCGAGGAGCCCGAGTGGGATCTGATTGAGAACGAGCTGCGCGCAATTGATGCTGACGGCTTCCGATATTCCTTGCATTGCCAGGGCGATGGCGCCGTTCGTCGCACCGTGGCGCTCTATGCCTCGCTGCCTCGAGACGAGCATGGACGGTTGCTTCGCCGCCATGCGATTACCGATCTCGAGAACTCTGATCCGACCGATCTTGTCAAGTTTGGCAAGTTAGGTGGAATTTGCGAGGTCTATCCGCAGATTCTGACGCTGGACCGGCGCGAGGATTGCCTGTCGATGATGCGTCGACAAATTGGCAAGACGCGACTTTTGCACAGCTGGAATCGCCGCGGCATGGAAGATTCCGGATGCACGGTGTGCTGTGGTACGGATTTGCCGCTGCTGATTCCGAGCCTGGGCGAGTCAATCTACAGTGCGTGCGGCGGATACTTCGACGATGGACTGCCCGTGAATGAGGCCAACGCGCTGACGCTTGTCGAGCTCTTGCGTGCTTGGACTGCCGGGGGCGCGTACGATCTGATGCGCGAAGACGAGCTGGGTACGCTCGAGGTCGGCAAGCTTGCTGATATCTGCGTGCTCGATCGGGATGTGTTCGACCTCGATTATCGCGACGCACGCGATCTTTCGGTTGATATGACGATGTCGGACGGACAAATCGTGTTCGATCGAAATAAGGAGGCATAAGATGTCTGAATCCAAGCCGACGCTGCGCCGCGAACAGATTGCGGGCATGAATATCCACTACATCATGTGGTCGCTCGATTACTTCCTTGATGTGCAGCAGCGTTTGGGCTTTGAGTCCATTGAGCTGTGGTGTGCGGAGCCGCATGTGACACTCGACCATACGGGCTACTTTGAGGCTGAGGTCCTGGCGAAAAAAGCTGCAGACCGTGGGCTTAGGTATCGTACTCTGTGTCCCGAGAATGTTGTCTATCCTTGGCAATACTGCGCACGCAAACCGCTGCATGAACAGCGCAGCCTGGCGTACTTTAAGCACGGCATTGAGCTTGCCGAGGTACTTGGGTGCGACCGTATGTCCGTCAACTCGGGCTGGGGCGACTGGGACGAGGACCGCGAGGAAGCCTGGAAGCGCAGCCGCGAGCACATGTCCATTCTGGCGGAGTATGCCGGCGAGCACGGTCTGGTGCTTACGATGGAAAGCCTGCGTCCCGAGGAGAGCAACCTTGTGACGACGGTTTCCGATGCGAAGCGCATGATTGACGAGGTCGCGAGCCCGTACTTACAGCCCATGGTTGATACAACCGCGATGGGCGTTGCAGGCGAGACGCTCGAGGACTGGTTTGCCGCCTTTGGTGATGGGGCAATTCACGAGATGCACTTTATCGACGGTGATCCGTATGGCCATCTGGTGTGGGGCGATGGCAAGCACGATATGGACGCCTTCGTTGCCACGCTCAACGCCCATGGTTTCGACGGCATGCTGGGCCAGGAAATCACGGACGGTCGTTACTATGATGACCCGGCGGCGGCAGATGCCAAGAACATGGCCGCATTCGAGAAATATCTGATTGACTAAAACAACTATCGGCCACGCAACCAACGTCATTGATTGTGGACCAAACAAGAAAGGAACTGGATATGAACGCACACGACCTGATCAAAGAGGCAATTGCCGAGAAGGGCAAGTTCGACAGCGTCTACTGGATTGCTTGCGGTGGCTCCATGATCGATTTGATCCCGGCTCATGAGCTTCTGCAGCGCGAGGCAACCACCTTCACTTCGTATATCTATACGGCTCGCGAGTTTGATATCATGCGCCCGCGCCGCTTGGGTGAGAAATCCCTGGTCATTGCTTGCAGCCACAGTGGCAACACCCCCGAGGTCGTCGAGGGCTGTGAGATTGCCCTTGCTGCCGGCGCTACGGTGATCGCCCAGACCGACAACGCTGGATCCAAGATTGACTCCGGCAAGTGGACCACGTGGGTCTACCCGTGGGGCGAGGGCGTGCCGCAGGCCGAGGTCCCCGCTGGCATTTCGCTGTCGCTTGCGGCCGAGCTGCTCGATCAGCAGGAGGGCTACGCCGATCTTGCCGATATGTATGCCGGTATTGCCGAGATGGATAAGATTCTTCCCCCGGCACGCGAGAAGGTAAATGCCGAGCTGGGTGATCGCTTTGCCAAGCTTTGCCAGGAGCACGAGTTCTTCTATATTCTGGGCAGCGGTCCCAACTTTAGCCAGACCTACGGTTTCGCTATCTGCTCTCTTATGGAGATGCAGTGGCAGCACTGCAGCTACATCCACTCTGCCGAGTACTTCCATGGCCCCTTCGAGGCTACTCAGGATGGCGTTTTTTACTTCCTGCAGATGGGCTCCAGCGAGTGCCGTGCTATGGACGAGCGCGCCCTGGCGTTCCTTAAGACGCATACCGATACGCTGATGGTGCTCGATGCCAAGGAGTACGGTATGGAAGCCGTGCCGGCGAGCGTCCGTGCCTATCTGGACCCGGTGCTGTTCTACGCCATGAACTGCGAGCTGCGTGCCGCACGCGGCAAGGTGTTTGACCATGATCCCGATTTCCGTCGCTACATGGGCGTCGTCGAGTACTAGAAGGGGCAAAGGCCATGGCATTTAACGTTAACGCGCTCGGATTTGGCGACAACGTCGTCGATCGCTACGAGCATATCCACACCATGTATCCCGGCGGCAATGCGGTGAACTTCGCCGTTTATGCCAAGAAATGCGGTGCCGCACGCTCTGCATACATGGGCATTTTTGGCAATGACGCCGCTGCCGAGCATGTCATTGCAAGCCTCGAGGATGAGGGTATCGAGCTTGACAAGTGCGAGCAGATGATTGGCGAGAACGGAGCGGCTCGCGTGACCGTCGTTGACGGTGACCGTGTCTTCCTTGGCTCCAACGAGGGCGGTATCCGTGGCGATGCGCGCTATGTCCTCGATCGCTTTGACCTTGCGTACATGAAGCAGTTCGATGTGGTTCATTCGGGCAACTACTGCTTTACCGAGCGCGAGCTGCCCAAGTTGAAGGCTGCGGGCGTCACGGTCTCTTTTGACTTTTCGGACGACTCCACCGACGAGTACTACGAGCAGATTGCGCCCTACGTCGATTTCGCTTTCTTTAGTGCGGCGGATGCCGCGAGCGAGGACGAGATTCGCGAGCGTCTGGCATGGGTGAAGGGTCTGGGTCCGCGTTTTGTGTCGGCTACGGCGGGCGCCGAGGGCTGCATTGCTTACGACGGCGAGCGTTATTACCGCCAGCTGGCTAAACCGGTAACGGACATGAAGGACACCATGGGGGCGGGCGACTCGTTCCTCACCTCGTTTTTGATGTGCTATCTCGATTCCGTCAAGCGTGGTGAGGATGGCGCCGAGGCCATCGAGCGCGCGCTCGACTTTGCTGCCGGGTTTGCCTCGACCGTGTGCGGCATGGAAGGTTCTTGGGGCCACGGAGCACCAATCGTCGAATAGCCGAGCGGTCCCGGGGAGGTGCGGGTGCCTCCCCGGGACTCGGTGTGCAAAAAATGCCAAATATGAGTACTGTGACTAATTTAGTCGCAGCAAAATCAACCCCTTCAGATGTGATTTGAGCGTCTGGAGGGGTTTAAGATTTGCGAAAACGCAGGATGAATGACTGTAAAAGCTTTAATTAGCGGACAATCGAGGATTATTCTGGCGGTTGGGAAGTTAAAAGTAATGTATCCATTCCGGTAGCAGTACTCATATTTGGCATTTTTTGCCCACAGGGGTTAGCGAAGGTCAAATACAGAGCGCGCATTTGCTAAAACTGCCGACTCAATGTGCTTAGCGTCACAGTTTTTGAGTGAGGCAATGCGCATCGAGGTCCTTGTGAGCGATCTGATGAGCGACTGTGCGCTTGTTTCTGTGTTTGCCTCCGCCGGCGCATCGGTCTCGAGCAGTAAACGATCGAGTGGGATCTGTCGGGCGTATTCGCGACCGCGCTTGGTGGCGAGCATCCGCTCGTTCACGGAAAAATAACAGCCCGCATTACGCGCGCGGACGAGTTCGTCCGAAGTACCGCTAAACCAGTGGAAGATGATAGCGGGGGAGTCGGGGTTTGGGATGAGTAGTCCATGCGATTCGAGGACGTCCAGTACGGCTCCTGCTGAACGAACGGCGTGAATTGATATCACTCGCCCGGTAAGAGGATGCTGCACGAGTGTATCGCAGAGCCAGTCAAATGCCTGTATTTGTAGCGGCTCACTTAAGGCAAAACGAGCGGAAAAGTCAAGTCCGACTTCGCCGATGTAGCGCTCTTGGGCAGCAAACTCGCAAAGCAGGTTGACTTCGGCGGGACCGCAGCGGCCGTCGGCGAGCCACCAGGGGTGAAGCCCAACGCCGGCGATGATGCTTGGTTGGCGACGGGCGCGCTCGTTTGCGGCCGAAAAGTCGCGTGGGTCGACCCCGCAGTCAAAGAGCCCCAGACCCGACGCCGCCGACTCACTGGCTGCAGCATCGGGGCCGAGCATCAAATCAAGATGACAATGCGTGTCAAAGAATTGCGGTTCCATCGCAGGACATTCTGCTAGTCCAGGCGTTGGCCGTCGGCGCGTACGCGCTCGGTGCCGCGCCCGCTGATCTGGCGGATAACCTCGCCGGCAATCATCTGACCCATGATGGGCGGCATAAAGCTGGCGGTACCCAACTCGGTACGCTCGTGGATGTTGGACGGGTCGCGGGGTTGGGTCTTAACCGATTCCTCGCAGCTAAACAGCACGTGCAGACTCTTGATTCCGCGGTTCTTACATTCTTTACGCATGATGCGGCTCATGGGGTCACGTACCGTATCGAAAATGTCGGCAAAGCGGAGGCACTCGGGATGGAGCTTGTTGGCCCCGCCCATGGAGCTAACCAAACGAATGTCGTGGTCCTGAGCATATTTGGCAATGGTGAGCTTGGCCGAGATGGTGTCGATGGCGTCGACGACGTAGTCGAGCTTGCCGTCCGTCTGCTCCAAAACGCTCGCGAAGAACTCGTCGATGTTGTCGCTCAGCAGGTATTCGGTGCGTTTGATAACGGTGGCGGTGGGATTGATGTCGTGGATCATGGCTTCCATCACGTCAACCTTGCGCTTTCCGATGGTGCTGTGAAAGGCGATGGCCTGACGGTTGATATTGCTGGGCGCGACGATGTCCTTGTCCAGAATGACGAAATGACCAATGCCGTCGCGGGCGAGTGCCTCGCAGCAGTTGGAGCCCACGCCTCCGCAGCCGAGCACCAACACCGTAGCATCGGCGAGCTTATCGAGTGCCTCGCGGCCCATGATGATCTCGAGCTTGGTGTCGCGTGTCTCGACGAGAGCGGCAGCGGTTTCGGTCATAGACATCCTCCGATGGGGAAGCAGGTCGTGTTTTAGCTATCGCCATTATAGGTAATCGCCCATAGGTTGCGATGGCGTTTGCTTTGATGTGGTTTGAAGCAATGCGGTTAGATAGTTAGACAAACATCTAAATATTGAGTATAGTGTGCACGTCATGAGAGATGATGAAAGGAGGTCTTATGCCGGGAGAGGGTTTTAAGGCGCTTGCCGATCCAACGCGACGGCGCATTTTGAAACTGCTGCGCGAGGGCAATTGCACGGCGGGGGAGCTTGCCGAGCATTTCGATATCAGTAAGCCGTCGCTGAGCCATCACTTGGCGACGCTCAAAAACGCCGGGTTGGTGACCGACGAGCGCCATGGCCAAAACATCGTATACAGCTTAAACACCACCGTCATGCAGGATTTGATTGGCTGGTTTATGGGCTTTACAAACACGGAAGGTGATAAGGATGAATAACGAAAACAAGGGCATTCACCCCACGGGGGTATCGTCGCGCGTGTGGATTGCGCTGGTCGCTCTGTGCGTCGCCAATGTCGTAGCGCACCTCATGGTGATGCCGAGCTTGCCTGCGCAGATTCCCACGCACTGGGGCGCGAACGGCGCCGTCGACGGTTGGGGTCCTAGCTGGATGGCCTCCGCGCTCGGCGTGCTGCCTCTGGCGCTTCTCGCAATGTTCTGCGTGGTGCCGCGCATCGACCCCAAAGGTGAGGCATATCGAACCTCGGGCAAGTTCTACCAGGGCTTCGTAATCGCCTTCACCTTGTTCATGTGCGCCATAAGCTGGCTGGGAGAGCTTACGGTCTGGGGCGTGGTGCCGGCGGTCGGTTCGGTTAACGTGCTGATTTCCGGTGTTGTCGGTTTGCTGTTCATCGGCGTAGGCAACTATTTGCCGCGTGTGAAGCAGAACTATACGCTCGGTATCAAGACACCTTGGGCGCTTGCCGATCCCGAGAACTGGCGCCGTACGCAGCGTTTTGGCGGCGCCTGCTTTATGGTGCTGGGTATTGGCCTGATTGTGATGGGCGTGGCAGGCAGCGTGCTTTCGAGTGAAGTCGTCGCCGCGGTGATTGCGGCTCTGGCGTTTGGTTCGGTTGGAGCCGTCTACGTCTACTCGTATCTGTTGTGGCGCAAATCGCAGCGAGCCGCTCGTTAAGGTTGCGGAAAACTAGCGTACGCAGTTCATAGTATGTTCCGGGGGACTTTTCCCAGGTAGTATTAGGGGGTGTGGGCAACCATGCCCCTTTTTCGTTACGTTTCAGAGCTGGTTCCCTCATTTCGTTTCCACTAAGGCGAATCAAGAATAGGGAAACAGCAGGTAGAAAGGATAGAACAGGCAAATGGCAGAGTTTATCTACCAGATGTATCAGGCTCGCAAGGCCCATGGCGACAAGGTGATCCTTGACGACGTGACCCTGAGCTTCTACCCCGGTGCCAAGATCGGCGTCGTGGGCCCCAACGGTATGGGCAAGTCGACCCTGCTCAAGATCATGGCCGGCATCGAGGAGGTCTCCAACGGCGATGCCAGGCTCACCCCCGGCTACACCGTGGGCATCCTGCAGCAGGAGCCGCCGCTCGACGACGACAAGACCGTCATCGAGAACGTGCGCATGGCATTTGGCGACATGATCGCCAAGGTCGATCGCTTCAACAAGATCGGCGAGGAGATGTGCGACCCGGATTGCGACATGGACGCCCTCATGGCCGAGATGGGAAAGCTCCAGGACGAGATCGACGCCGCCGACGGCTGGGATATCGATTCCAAGCTCGGCCAGGCCATGGACGCCCTGCAGCTGCCCGATTCCGACATGCCGGTCAACGTACTTTCTGGCGGCGAGCGCCGTCGCGTGGCCCTGTGCAAGCTGCTGCTCGAAGCTCCCGACCTGCTGCTGCTCGACGAGCCCACGAACCACCTGGACGCCGAGTCGATCCTGTGGCTCGAGCACTTCCTGCACAACTACCAGGGCGCGGTGCTTGCCGTCACGCACGATCGCTACTTCCTGGATAACGTTGCCGAGTGGATCTGCGAGGTCGACCGCGGTCACCTTTATCCCTACAAGGGCAACTACTCCACGTATCTGGAGACCAAGGCCGCCCGTATCGAGGCGCAGGGCAACCGCGACGCCAAGCTCGCCAAGCGCATGGAGGCCGAGCTCGAGTGGGTACGCAGCTCGCCCAAGGCTCGCCAGGCAAAGAACAAGGCCCGTCTGGCTCGCTACGAGGAGATGGAGGCCGAGGCCCGCGCAAGCCAGAAGCTCGACTGGACCGATATCCGCATTCCCGTTGGACCGCGTTTGGGTAACAAGGTGCTCGAGGCCCATCACCTGCACAAGGAATTCGACGGTCGCGTGCTCATCGACGACCTTTCTTTTACCCTGCCGCGTAACGGCATCGTGGGCGTCATCGGCCCCAACGGTGTGGGCAAGACTACGCTCTTCAAGACCATCGTGGGTCTGGAGCCGCTGACTTCGGGCGAGCTCGAGGTGGGCGAGACCGTCAAGATTTCCTATGTCGATCAGAACCGTTCTGGCATCGATCCCGACAAGAACCTGTGGGAGGTCGTCTCGGATGGCCTGGACCACATGATGGTCGGCGAGACCGAGGTCCCCAGCCGCGCGTACGTGGCGAGCTTTGGCTTTAAGGGCCAGGACCAGCAGAAGCGCGCTGGTGTACTCTCCGGTGGCGAGCGCAATCGCCTGAACCTGGCGCTCACGCTCAAGCAGGGCGGCAACCTGCTGCTCCTCGACGAGCCCACGAACGATCTCGACGTCGAGACGCTGTCCTCACTCGAGGCGGCGCTGCTCGAGTTCCCGGGCTGCTCGGTGGTTATTAGCCACGACCGTATGTTCCTGGACCGCGTCGCCACGCACATTCTGGCGTGGGAGGGCACCGACGAGAATCCGGGCAACTGGTATTGGTTCGAGGGCAACTTTGAGGCCTATCAGGCCAACCGCATCGAGCGCCTGGGCGAGGATGCAGCCCAGCCGCATCGTATTCACCGTAAGCTGACGCGCGACTAGTAGCAAGTAGAAAGGCCGCCACCAAGGGCGGCCTTTCTTGTAGCAATTGCACTGCAGCTATGCCCTAGCTGCTGGTTTGATTCATAATCAAAGTCATCTCTTTGGGATTAAAGCCCGTTTTTGCTATGAGTGATTTTCTAATTCCGTTTAAAACGTAAAGACGCATTGGGTTGCAAGGACATAAGCAAATCGAATTGAAATATAACCAGTGCTGTAACGTTAAAAAAAAAGATTATAGAATAGGAGTACCTTATAAGTCGCTTCTCTAGAAAGAAGAACATATGCTTTCGCGTCGTCGTTTTCTGCAACTTGTCGCGTCTTCAATTGTCGCCTTAGCCGCACGTCCGAAAGAGGTTTTTGCTTCGACGGGCAATATTGATGGTGAGCAGATACAATTTACTTCTGAAATTGCGCAAGAGCTTGCCGATAAATATATAAAGGGACTCCTCGGCTATTCGTATACGCCTTCTGACCCTATTCCTTTTGTAGATGTTGATGGGTCCCCGCTTGGTTACATTGTTCCGGTTGTGACATCCAATAGAGCCGCGGGCTATTTGGTTTTAGATGCTTCAGATGATGAAATACTTACGGGATATCGTTTTGGAGACGGCTTAGTCAGCCCTATGGATCGGGGAGGAGATCTTGGTGTCGAGTCTTATTCGTTCAATAACCCAGTCGTAATGATCAATCCATTCGAATTCGGCGTGCAATCTTTGGACGGTTCAATAACAACAAATTGCGGAAGAACAATCCCGGCTGTTTCCATAGAAGGACGGCCTGTCGTTTTATCGAATAAACCTTCAAGCTGGAACGATGTTGTAATTTACGCAACTCAAATGCAGGATTACACAGTATCTGGATTTCGTTCCATTTCTCAGTTTATGTCATATGATGAAAGCGAGATTAAGAGGCTTACCGCCCACTATGCTTGTATGGTGACAGCTTTTTCGAACGTTGCGGAACTGTATGGCATTGCCAATTTATATAGCGACCCTTCGCAATATATGCAGATATGGAATTACACCAATACCCATGCTCTTTCCGATGAAGAACAGACTGTTCCCGGCGTTGTTTTGGGTGGAACGCCGATATCAACCTGTGCAACGGGGTTTACAAATTACTGCGCAAGCAGAGGAAGTACTCTTATCGCCCGCACTGTCTCCTCTCCGGCTATCGCGAGCATCCAAAATGAGATTAACTCTAATAGACCGAATGTTTTACATGCGAGTTTGTACAACGGATCAGCCCATTCTGTAACAGCGGAGGCTTACGCCACACTTACTGGTAAGAAAACTGGAGAGACAAGGCAGATGATTGGCATAGCGGACGGCTGGAATTCATCTTTATCCTTCCTGAAGTATGATCAGAGCTATTATGCGTGGACTTATGGAACGACTTTTTCGAAGTAGGGCGATTCGTCTAGCTCTGTCTTTGGTGCTGATGGCTTCATTGGTGGGCTGTTCAACAAAGGAAGAGATATCGCGCGGAGGTTCCGGAGAAGTGACTGCGACAGACTCAGGTTCATTAGAAATAGCTGGCGGGCATGCCGATGTGATGTTACAAGGAAAAGGCGTGCTTAGGTCGATTGATGCTGAAGACGCTGTCTGCTCAATAGAGGATTTGAAGACAGGTGAAACTGCATCGTACCGAGTTTCAGATAATGCTGCGAATATGATTGAGTCGATACCGACTGGAGCGCAGGTTTCTTTTAGATACTTTGCTCCGCAACTTGAGGATGAGCTTGCTTCTCTGGTGTCTATATGCACCGATGACAACTAAAAGGCCTGAATTCAAACGGCCTCGGATGGTCAATTGGCTATCCGAGGCCGTTTTTTACTCGACCGGGGCTTCGACCTTGTCGATGGTCCAGGCGGCTCCGAGACCGCCGGTGGTGTTGCGGCGGATGCGCACTGTAACCTCGCGGCGCTCGCCGGCCTGCGTGTAGCACAGGGGGAAGTTTGCGCGGTTTCGCGCGGCCTCGATGGTACCGCGCTCGCGGGCGATCCAGTAGTACTCGCCGACAATGCCGAGCGTGTCGGCGCCGTAGGGGAGATAGGTCGACAACTGGTGCAGAAGCGGGCCGGGGCAGAAGACCTCGGTTGCGAAATCGACGGGGAAGTCCTCAGGGATGGCGGGCGCTGCGGGTGCGGGGGTTGGGGCCGCTGCGGGTACCGAAGCCGGTGCCGGTGCGGGAACTTGGTCGCAAGCAGAGGCGGGCACGGATTCGATGACGGGTGCGGGCTCAGGCACCGGTTCCGGCTTAACTGCGGAATCTGCGGGCTTCACGGTGACGGGCGCGTCTACAGCTGCAGTTTCAAACTCAACCTGCATCGCGCTCTCATTCTCGACGCTCGACTTTGC
>CALLFD010000217.1 GCA_937997605.1 uncultured Collinsella sp.
GAGTATTTCCTTCCGGCACGCGAGTACGGCCTCTCCTTTGAGACCGAGCGTACTCAGATTCCCCAGGGCGAACCGGAACGTCTGTGTGACAAGTTCTGCCAGACGACGAGACTTCTCGGCGCAGCAGATTCGCGTCTGTAGGCCTGATTGCGTGATATGGGCCAATGAGGCTCATTGCCATGTGATCGGCATCTTCCATCTTCTCTGCCGCTCCCCATCCCGGGCGTACGTGCGTCCGCGGATTTCAAAGGGGGAAGCGGGTTCCTTGCCCTCCCACGTCGACTACGGAGGCATGAAATCGATGCTATACCCCGCTCAGAAAAAGGAGAATTCCATGAAATACCAGAAGCTTTGCGATGAAATCATCACAAAGGTCGGTGGTCGAGACAATGTGTTAGACGTGAGCCACTGCATTACGCGTCTCCGCTTCCACCTCAAGGATGAATCGCTCGCCCAGACCAATGAGCTTAAGGCGACGAAGGGCGTCGTTGACGTCATCCAGACCGGCGGACAGTATCAGGTCGTGATTGGTGCCACTGTCGAGGCCGTCTACAACGACCTCGTTCAGATTGGCGGGTTCGACTCCAAACCCGCGCTCGATATCGATGAAGGCGACGACGTCAAAAAGAGCGATCCATTCTCGCGTCTGCTTGCCATCATCTCCGAGATTCTGCAACCGGTTCTTGGCGTGCTTATGGCCGGTGGCTTTATCAAGTCGATGCTCGCGCTCTGCACGGTTGCCGGTTGGCTTGCCAAGGACAGCAATACGTATGTGACGCTCTCGGCAATCGGAGATTCGGTCTTCTATTACTTTCCGCTAATCATTGGCTGGACGTCGGCCAAGAAGTTCGGACTTAAGCCCGTTATGGGAATGGCGCTCGGCGGTATCCTCGTCTACCCGACGCTCGTTGCCCTTATGGGCGGAGATCCGCTCTACACGCTCGGCGCCGGTACGGTCTTCGAGTCCAATGTCTACGGTGATATTTTTGGCATCCCGCTGATCATGCAGAATTACTCATCGACGATTCTGCCTGCGATCTTTATCGTCTGGATTGCCTCCAAGGTGCACAAGGCCCTTTCTAACGCGCTGCCCGCGCTTGTGAGCTCGTTCTTCTCCAACATCCTGACGCTCCTCATTTGCGGCATCCTTGGCCTGCTTGTGGTCGGTCCGGTCATGACGGTCCTCTCCAACATCGTTGCCCAGATCATCTTGATGCTCATCAACTTCCAGCCCGCCATCGCCGGCTTCGTCATCGGCACGTTCTGGAGCCTGCTCGTCATGTTCGGCCTGCACTGGGGTATCATCCCGCTGTGGTTCCTCGATGTCGCAACCTACGGCTATGACCTCATTAATCCGCTCGTGTATGCAGGCGGTTGTGCCATCGCCGGTGCTGTGCTTGGCATGATCATCCGAACCAAGGATTCCGAGGAAAATGCTGCCGTCAACATTCCCGCCCTTGTCTCTTCGATTTTCGGTGTCAACGAGCCTGCGCTTTACGCCATCTTGCTGCCGCGTAAGCGCCTTATGTGGGCAACCTTTATTTCCGCTGGTGTAGGCGGCGCCATCGCCGGCCTCATGGGTGCCAAACTCTATGCCTTCGGTGCCTCCGGCCCGCTCGGTTTTCCGAGCTTTATTAACCCTGCCGGCATCGACATGGGCTTTATCGGCCTTGTCATCTCCGGTGTGGTCGCTTTCGTTCTGGCTCTTGTCGCCGCTATGGTGATCGGTACCAGGAAGGACGAGGGCGGTAAGGCGCTCAACATCTCGGTGGACTAGTCTGTCTGCGCACTTTAACTAAATATGCCTCGGACGGCGACGTGCCGCCCGAGGCATATTTGTGTTTTGTGCCGTTGTCAGCGTGTTTGCGGACACAAGTCTGCGGTTGTGGAGCAGCAGGGATTATGACGGTCGTGCCGCGGTGGAAGACGTACGGTCGCCCTGCAGGAGCTGACGGTAGGGGAGGAAGCCGATGAACGAGACGACCGCCTGCGAGTGCGCGGCGTTTCGCTTGAGGTAGAGCCTGACCTCGGAGGTCGTCGCGGGCTCGAGCGGCACCAGGGCTACCTTTCCGCTGGCGAGCGATTCCGCCGGCTTGCGCATGAGGAATGAGACGCCGGCGCCGCGCGCGACAAGGGAGATGATGTTCTCGGCTCGTTTGCCGGTGAACGTAACACGTGGGCCAAATCCAGCTTCGCGACAAAGGGAAAGGACGAGCTCGCTTACGAACGAGCCTTGGGGAAGCATGAGGAAATTCTCGTCGATAAGGTCGTCTATCTCGACGGTGTCACGTTCGGCGAGCGGATGGTCGAGTGGAAGGACGGCCACGAGCCGGTCGGTCGTAAAGGGAATCTTTTTGAACTCCGGCTCGATGGCGCCGCCGTCACGGATGAAGGCCAGGTCAATGTCCTCGTGCAGGAGCATGCGCTTGAGTGTGTCGCCCTCGCCCTCGATGAGCTCAACGGAATATGAGGGGTTCGCCTGCTGAAAATCGATGACGGCGTCCGTGATCCCATAAGGGGCCATAATGGGGATAGAACCTACGGTGAGGTGCTCGAGCGGCTCACCTGCGCCTATTTGAATGGCGGCAAGATAACGGTGCTGAAGCGTCGCAATTTTTTGCGCATAGGGGAGGAGCGCTTCACCTTGCGCGGTGAGTGTTACGTGGCGCTGGCTTCGATCGATGAGCTTGCAGCCGAGTTCGTGCTCCATTGCCATGATGTGCTTGGAGAGGGTTGATTGCGACATGAAAAGCAGTTCCGCCGCATCAAGAAACGTGCGTGACTGCGCTAAGATGGCGAATTCGCCAAAGCGGCTGATATCCATAGGGAGGCCTCCGGTACCCTCATTTTGGCAGGTGGCCTAAACCACGACGCCATTGCAGTGGTCGATTTCGTGCTGGATGATCTCGGCGGTGTAGCCCGAGAAGTTTTTGATGCGGTGAACGAAGTTCTCGTCCAAATACTCAACCTTAATGCGGCGATAGCGGGTACAGGGACGCTCGCCGGTCAGCGAGAGGCATCCTTCGCTCGTCTGATAGGCATTGACCTGCTCAAGAATTTGAGGGTTGTACATCAGGAGTGTCCTGTTGCCGTCCTTTACGCAGATGATGCGTTTGCGCACGCCGATCATGTTGGCGGCGAGGCCCACGCACTCGCGCTCATGCTCGTGGAGTGTATCCAGGAGATCCTGCCCGGTTGCGGCATCGTCGGGTCCCGCGTCTTCGGAAGGCAGACGCAAAAAGAACTCGGATTTCATGATGGGCTTAATCATGGCGGGCTCCTCATGTCTTATGCTTTCGTGGACTTTTAATAATAGCGCGGAAGGAAAGCTGTGCGTCCGCGTTACAATCTTTCGATGTTGGACCATGTTGCCAGATTCGTCGTGTACGGCGTCTGGCGTAAGTCTAGGGCTCATTTTTCGCCCTGGACCGTTCCTCTGGGGCGATGCGACTGTCGTTCCAAGAGGAAGGAAATGCATGGGGAGCAAATCTCAGCAACAAGTTCAAGTAACGCCATCGGCCTCTGCGGCGATTCTCGTCGTAATGTATATTGCAGCCTTTGTTGCCGCGTTTAACGAGAACATCATTAACGTGGCGTTGCACGACATTATGGCAGCCTTTTCGGTGAGTGCCACCACGGCACAGTGGCTCGTCTCGGGCTACATGATCGTGACGTCGATCTTTACGGCCATCATGGCCTTCCTGTCCGGCCGTTTCTCGACGCGCAAGCTGTTGTTTTTCGCATGCGGATGTATGGTCGCCGGCGAAGTCCTGTGTCTGATCGCTCCGTCGTTTAGCGTTTTGCTGCCAAGCCGTATTTTGCAGGCTGCGGGATCGGGCATCTTGTTTCCGCTCATGATGAACGTGGTGCTGTCTTGCGCCCCGCGCGAGAAGCTTGGTCTGTATCTGAGTCTGGGCGGCGCCTGCATTACGCTAGGGCCGGCGTTTGGACCCGTGATCAGCGGTCTTATGTGCACGTTGTTTGGCTGGAGGGCGGTATTCGTAGTGCCGCTGGTGGGCGGCGTTGTGGTCGCTGCGGCGGGCGTAAAGCTTGTTCAGAATGTCGGAGAGCGCTCGAACACCACGCTTGACATTCTGTCGGTTGTTTTGCTCGCTGCCGGCATTACGGCGTTTGTGTATTCCGTGGGTGAGTTCTCGACCAATCTGATTGCCGGTGTCGTGGCGCTTTTCGCTGCCGTTGTGCTGCTCGGCCTGTTTGCGGCCCGCCAGCTCAAGCTCGAGCATCCGGTGCTTAACGTGCGTCCCATGGCGAGCGTTCGTTTTTGGCCTGCGTGCTTGCTTGTGGTGGTGTCGATGATGACGACGTTCTCGATGAGCGTTTTGTTGCCGCTCTATTTTGAGGGCGCATACGGCATGACCGCACTTATTGCGGGCCTGCTCATTTTGCCGGCGATTGCCTGCAACGCCGTGACCTCGATTGTGGGCGGACGTGTGATGGACGCCCGTGGCGCATGGCCGCTGCTGCCGGTCGGCTTTGCCCTGATTGCCGTGGGACAGACTGCCATCTCGATGACGGCGGCAAGCATGAACATCGGCGTCGTCGTTGCGCTGACCGTTGTGGTGTATGCCGGAGTCGGTTTGGTGCTGAGCCCCTCGCAAACGGCTGGTTTGGAGACGCTGCCTGCCGCTGAACATCCTCACGGAACGGCATTGCTTAACACGTGGAACATGATTGCCGCATCGTTTGGCCCGTCGCTGTTTATCGGTCTGCTCTCGAGTTCTGCGGCGGCTGCCAGCGTCGCTGGCGCTGCGATCGACGTTGCCCAGGCGATTGGATTTGCAGCTGCCGTGCGTGTGGCGGCTGTAATTGCCGTGGTCGGGTTCGTGGCGTCGCTGGTGTACGCTCATCGCGAGTCGCACATGTCGCATTAATGTGTGCACATAGATTCTGCAGCTAGATTGGATGGCGACACCATAAACTAATGGACGTTTTGCCGAGAGGCATGAATGTTTAAAGCGCAAAGAGTGCGCGACGGGCCCCGCGAATGGGGCGATGATGCCCGAGAGGGCCAAGAAGGAGTCTCATGTCTGAGAACGAAGAGATCATGAACGAGACCGAGAACGAGACCATGGCTGCCGAGGTCGAGGCAGTCGAGACCGTGGAGACCGAAGCTGCCGAGGTTGAGGCTGCTGACGAGGTTTCCGCCGAGGAGGAGGCCGAGGTTGTCAAGGCCGCCGTTGATTACGATGACGAAGAGCTGATGGACAAGATGCAGAAGGCCGCCCGCCTGCTGCGTAGCCGTCGCTTTGCTATTTCCAAGGAGGAGGAGGCCAAGGCCGAGCGCATGGCGAACATCGAGCGCGCCATCAAGCTTCTTGACCTCAAGCCCAAGATGGAGCAGAAGGAAATGTCCGACCTGCTGGGCATGCGCCTCCGTGAGCTCGATGGCCTGATGGCCGAGGCCGAGGCCGCCGATCTGGTCGGCCGCATCGACGACGCCGAGGGCGATATGCGCAAGATCGTCGTCTTCGCTGCCGAGGATGCCGCTGAGGGCCTGGTCGAGCTTGCCAACAAGAAGGAGAAGCTCCTGCCCGAGCTTTCTTACGAGGAGGCCACCGAGCTGATGGCCGCTCTCGATAAGGTTATCGCTCCGCTTGTCGCCATGGGCCTGGACGAGGACCGCGGTCCTCGCGGCGGCCGTGACGACCGTGGCGGTCGCGGTGGCGATCGAGGCGGCCGTGGCGGCTTTGGTGACCGCGGTGGCCGTGGCGGCGACCGTGGCGGTCGCGGTGGCGATCGCGGCGGCCGTGGCGGCTTTGGTGACCGTGGCGGCGACCGTGGCGGTCGCGGCGGCTTTGGCGGCAACCGTGGTGGCTATGGCGATCGCGGTGGCAACCGTGGCGGCTTCGGCGGCAACCGCGGTAACGACCGCGGCGGTCGCGGTGGCGATCGTGGCGGCCGCAACGGCGGCGGCTTCCGCGGCAACCGCTTCTAGTTGGGTTACGCGGTTTTACCAAACCGCGTAACTAGTTGACGCTGCGCGCCCACCAGAGCGACAACTTGTCATTCAAAGAGGACGGCATGACCAGAAGGTCAATGCCGCCCTCTTTTCATGCCAATTTGTTCGCTCTGGTGGGCGCTCGCTGTCGGTACCAAAACATCGGCGTTGTCCTGATCAAAGCCTGCCAAAAAGGGACAGGTTTATTTTGGTGGTCGTTGGGTGTTCCTATAGTTTTGTCAACCGTCGGGGCTACTCCCGGTAGGGCA
>CALLFD010000218.1 GCA_937997605.1 uncultured Collinsella sp.
GCTTGTCGCGATGAATACCCGTCTCGGCCGCCATGTAGTTGTTTTCGCGCATTCCGTACCACTTCTCAAAGCACGCGAGGCCTTTTTCGAAGTCGTTCTCAATATCGATAGATGCAAGCTCGCTCGTCATTTCTCGATTAATTTCTTCGATTAGTTCGCCGCGCGTCTGGGGCGAAGAGAGAACGTTGGCAACGGCGCGCTCGCGATAGTAGAAATAGTATAGGTACTCATTTGGCACGCATCCGCGATTTAGGACTAGGTCCATCTCGAAGAACCTAAGATCTGTATGAGCATATGCCCCGTCGTCGTGGATCAAGTCGGACATGATGTCCTCGCCGTCAACCGTCACATTGCGGAAGAACGAGAGGTGGTTGAGTCCATAGCACTCGCCCTGAACCGATGCGGGATCAACGCCTTTATACTCGGCAAACTGATGCAACATGCCCGAGGGGGCATCGCAAATGCCATAAGTAAAATCATAGCCCATATCGCGTAGGGCCTGAGATACGACGCCAGCGGGATTAGTAAAGTTAAACACCTTGACGTCCGGCTTTGCGTACTTCTTGATTAACTCGCAATACGAAGCAAGCGCAGGGACGGAGCGCATGGCAAAAGACACGCCGGCTGCGCCAGTCGTCTCTTGGCCAAGAACCCCATGCGAAAGAGCAATGCGCTCATCGCGAACGCGCATATGGTCCCCACCGACGCGAATCGTCGTGATCACGTAATCGGCGTCCTTAACGGCCTCGACTGCATCGCCCGTCAGTGAAAAATTAAGCGTGGGGCAAAGCATGCCCGAGACATGGGCGGCAAGGCCACCGTAGATGCGCAGCTTCTCGGGATCATTGTCCATAAACACAAGTTCGTCGATTCCAAGCGATGACGCCTGCTGGGCTATGCTCTTTGCCAAAAACATGGAGCGGACGCCACCGCCACCTATGACCGTAAGTTTCATATCGAAACCCCCAATTAGCACATTCAATATTGCATGGTTCGCCTGTGTTTGGATATTGTATCCAGCATGGAGGGCCGCTTCCCGCCCCGGTTGCAAGGCGGGAAAGGAATTCCCCAAGGAGTTATTATTTACGCAACGGAAGCGGCCACACACGTCCGGCGGGAAGGAAGCACCGATGGTTGATAAAAAGCAGATTTCCAAGCTCTACTCAGCCGCAAAGCTATCCGAAACCGAGCAAAGCGTACTCGAATACCTACTCAACAATATCGACACCCTCGATGATATTGGCATAAAACCCGTCGCCATGGCATGCTTTACCAGCATGACGACAGTCATTAGGCTTTCGAAAAAGCTCGGCTACCGTGGCTACCGCGAAATGATGTACGATCTCAAGCACCTTCAGCATGTCTCCCGCGAAATGAATCAATCACTCAAAGACAGTAGCGTCCACTTCGTATGTCACACCGGAGATGTAGACGTATT
>CALLFD010000219.1 GCA_937997605.1 uncultured Collinsella sp.
AACAATTTTGAAACCCTAATTGGTAAAACTGTCAAGAGTTTTACCACGGCAATTCTGCCAGTGGTATAAACATGTCGCTTACCGATTAAACGCCCCCGCAAATCCGCTTTCGTCCATAAAACTAACGCACAGGTGTTATCGTAGTTTCTGCCGAAAGTTTCACCGAGCACGCGAGGTGGAACGAATCACAGAAACTTCGCCGTCCCTTCGATTCGTGCAGCCTTGGACCTTTCGCATCTAGTCACCAAGGCAACACGCTGCCGCGTCATGATGGGATCAAACGTGAGCGATACAAAGCTAAGGCCAACGGCTAAAAAGCCCGCAACCCGCAAACCGGCTCCGCACGCACCGGAGCTCTCCAAGGACGATGTCTATCTGTTTGGCATTGGTATGTGGGAGCGCAGCTGGGAAAAGATGGGCGCGCATCCCGACACGCAGAACCGTACGCGCGGCTGGCGTTTTTGCGTTTGGGCTCCCGACGTAAAGAGCGTCCATGTCATTGGTGAATTTAACGACTGGGATGAGCAAGCCAACCCACTGGTGCCCGTGCATACGAGCGCTATTTGGGAAGGCTTTATTCCTGGCGCCGAGCAGGGTCAGCTCTATAAATACCTTATCGAGACCAACGAGGGCGAAAAGCTCTACAAGGCCGATCCGTATGCCTTTAAGGCCGAGTGCCCTCCGGGTACCGCGAGCGTACTGTGGACCCTCGATGGGTACCAGTGGAACGACGCCGCATGGCTCAAGCGCCGCGCCGGCCATAACCACATGTCGCAGCCCCTTAACATCTACGAGGTGCATATTGGATCGTGGAAGCGCCACGGCGACGCACCGCAGGGCGAACCCGACGAGTACGGCAATTACCCCGGCCCCATGGATCCCTTCCCCGCGCAGCGCGGCGAGTTCTACACCTATGACGACCTGTCGGTGGAGCTCGTGGACTACGTGCGCGACATGGGCTACACGCATATCGAGGTCATGCCGCTTATGGAGCATCCCTTCGATGGCTCCTGGGGCTACCAGACGACCGGCTACTACGCCGCCACGTCGCGCTACGGCAACCCGCAGCAGCTCATGCACTTTATCGATGCATGCCACGAGGCGGGCATCGGCGTGATCATGGACTGGGTGCCCGGTGGTTTTTGCGCCGACTCCCACGGCCTTGCCACCTTTAACGGCCACATGCTGTTTGAGCACGAGATTCACCCCAACTGGGGCACGCACAAGTTCGACTTCGCCCGTGGCGAGGTCCGGTCCTTCTTGGTCTCCAACGTGCTGTATTGGCTCGAGAACTTCCATGTAGACGGCATTCGCATGGACGGCGTGTCTAGCATGCTGTACCTCAACTTTGGGATTGACGATCCCGGCCAAAAGAAGTTCAACAAGTACGGTACCGAGGAGGACCTGGACGCTAGCGCATTTATCCGTCAGGTCAACTGCGCCGTTGAGGCACACTACCCCGACGTGATGATGATGGCCGAGGAGTCCACCGCGTGGCCGCTCGTGACCTATCCGCCGCAGGACGGCGGCCTGGGCTTCCACTACAAGTGGGACATGGGCTGGATGAACGACACCCTGCACTACATGCAGACCGATTTTCCGTGGCGTCCCGGCAACCACGGCCTGCTCACGTTCTCCATTATGTACGCCTTTACCGAGAACTTCATCTGCCCGCTCAGCCACGACGAGGTCGTACACGGCAAGTGTTCGCTCATCGGCCGAATGCCGGGCGACTGGTGGCGCCAGTTTGCCGGCCTGCGCACGCTGGCCTTCTACCAGATGACGCATCCCGGTGCCAAGCTCAACTTTATGGGCAACGAGATCGGCCAGTTTATTGAGTGGCGCTACTACGAGTCCATCCAGTGGTTCCTGACCGAGGAGTACGAGACCCACCGTCATCATCAGGCGTTTATCAAGGCGCTCAACCACCTGTACACCGCCGAGCCCGCCCTGTACGAGCGCGGCTACACCGACGACGGCTTTACCTGGATTGACGCGGACAACTCTAAACAGTCCATCGTGAGCTTTGTGCGCCAGGGCGAGGACGTCGATGACGACCTGGTGATTCTAATCAACTTTGACCCGGCGAGCTACGAGAGCTTCCGCGTGGGTGTGCCGCGCGAGGGTGACTGGGAGGTTATCTTCGATTCCGACCGTCCCGAGTTCGGTGGCAGCGGCTATGCCGGCGAGGAGCCTTACACCTGCTCGAGCGAGCCCTATCCCTGGAACGGGCAGATGGACTCCATCGAGATTAAGGTGCCCGGCCTGGCAGGCGTGGTGCTTAAGCGTCGCGGTCCCAGTAGCTACAAGCCGCCCGTGGTCGAGGCTCCCAAGAAGGCGACGCGCAAGCGTGCATCCTCGGTGAAGCCCAAGGCCGCGGCTGCTAAGAAGGCTCCGGTTAAGGGGAAGGCAACCAAGTCCACCGCCAAGCCCGCTTCCAAGGCCACGGCCAAGAAGGCAGCCACCAAAAAGGCTGCTCCCAAGGCCAAGGCAACTGCTGTTAAGGCTCCCGCCAAGAAAGCGTAACAAAGACGTTACCGCTGTAATCACCCGCCCCGCGTGGGCGTAGGATACATGTCATAACCGTTCCGGGAGAAACATCCCCGGGGGAAAGGAACGTATGAATAAGATCTTCGACAACAAGCAGGAGTTTACCGAGCTCTATCGCGATGCCGTCATGAGCATCAGCGGCAAGAGCGTCGAGGCCGCCAGTGACCTCGACCGCTTTAACGCCCTGGCCAAGCTCGTGGCCGAGAAGGCCCGCACCGTTGCCACCAAGAGCGACGCCCGCGCCGCCGCCGAGGGCAAGAAGCGCGTGTACTACTTCTCGATCGAGTTTTTGATCGGCCGCCTGCTCGACAACTACCTGCTCAACTTTGGCGTGCGCGACATGGTCGCCGAGGCGCTCGACGACATGGGCTTTGACCTGTCCGTCATCGAGAACCAGGAGCCCGATCCGGCGCTGGGCAACGGTGGCCTGGGCCGTCTGGCCGCATGCTTCCTGGATTCCATGGCAGCCGAGGGCATTGCCGGCTACGGCAACGGCATGCGTTACCGCTACGGCCTGTTTAAGCAGGAGATCGTCAACGGCAGCCAGGTCGAGGCCACCGACGAATGGCTCACCCACGGCTATCCCTGGGAGGTCCGCCGTCAGGACAAGGCCGTGACCATTAAGTTTGGTGGCCACGTCGAGGGCTTTGAGGAGAACGGTCGCACGTTCTACCGCACGGTGGACACGCAGGACATCCTGGCCGTCCCTTATGACATTCCCGTCGTGGGCTATGCCGGCGAGACCGTCAACAAGCTGCGCGTCTGGGCCGCCGAGCCGGTCGAAGAGCACTTCGATCTGGAGGCCTTCAACCGCGGCGACTACGCCCTGGCAGACGCCGAGCGCGCCGAGGCCGAGGCCATCAGCGCCATCCTCTACCCCAACGACGCCGGCGAGCACGGCCGTCTGCTGCGCCTGAAGCAGGAGTACCTGTTTGTATCGGCCGGCATCTACAGCCTGCTCGACACCTTTGAGAAGGAGCACGGCGCAAACTGGGAGCTGCTGCCGCAGTTTGTGGCCATCCACACCAACGACACGCACCCCGCCATGTGCGGCCCCGAGCTCATGCGTATCCTCATCGACGAGAAGAAGCTCGAGTGGGACGACGCCTGGAACATCGTGACGCAGGTCGTGAGCTACACCAACCACACCATCCTGCCCGAGGCTCTGGAGAAGTGGCCCATCGGCACGTTCTCCAAGCTCCTCCCCCGTGTGTACCAGATCATCGACGAGATCAGCCGTCGTTGGCACGAGTCGTTCGACACCACGCAGGAGGGCTGGCAGGAGCGTCTGCGCCAGACCGCCATCCTGTGGGACGGCGAGATTCGCATGGCCAACCTGTCCGTAATCTGCAGCCACAGTGTTAACGGCGTGGCCAAGATCCACTCCGACATCATCAAGAACATCGTTCTCAAGGACTTCTATGCCCTGACGCCCGAGAAGTTCAACAACAAGACCAACGGCATCTCGCACCGTCGCTTCTTTGCCGAGGCCAACCCCACCTATGCCAAGCTCGTGACCGAGGCCATTGGTGATGGCTGGCTGAAGGACGCCTTTGAGCTTGAGAAGCTCAAGGAGTTTAAGGACGACACCGAGTTCCTGAAGGCCGTGGGTGCCTCCAAGCGCGCCAACAAGGAGCGTCTGGCCGCCTACGTTAAGGCCGAGACCGGTTTGGTCATCGACCCCAACACCGTCTTCGACGTTCAGGTTAAGCGCTTCCATGCCTACAAGCGCCAGCTCATGAACATCATGAAGGTGATGGACATCTACAACCGTCGCATCGCCGATCCCAACTTCCACGTGACGCCGACGACCTTCATCTTTAGCGGCAAGGCGGCCTCGAGCTACACCTTTGCCAAGGAGACCATCCGCCTCATTAACTCCGTGGCCGATGTCATCAACAACGACCCGCGCGTCAACGAGGTCATGAAGGTCTGCTTTATCCCCAACTTCCGCGTAAGCAACGCCCAGCTCATCTACCCCGCCGCCGAGATCTCGGAGCAGATTTCCACGGCCGGCAAGGAGGCCTCGGGCACGTCCAACATGAAGCTCATGATGAACGGCGCCATCACGCTGGGTACTCTCGACGGCGCCAACATCGAAATCGCCGACCTGGCCGGCCGCGAGAACGAGGCCATTTTTGGCCTGACCGCCCCCGAGGTCGAGCAGCTCTGGGCATCCAACAGCTACTTTGCGTGGGATACCCTCAACGGCGACCGCGAGCGTCTGGGCCGCGTGATGGACGAGCTCAAGGACAACACGTTTGCGGGTCTTTCGGGCAATTTCGAGAGCATCTACAACGAGCTCATGAACAACAACGACCCCGACCTGGTCATGGCCGATTTCCGCAGCTACGTCGACGCCTGGGAGAAGCTCACGAACAGCTACGGCGACCAGGAGACCTGGAACCGCAAGGCCCTGCTCAACACCGCCTCGAGCGGCTGGTTCTCGAGCGACCGCACCATTCGCGAGTACCGCGACGAGATCTGGCACGCGTAAAGGCGCGCGAGCTCCCTTTGCCGCACGGCATTATTCGGCGGGCACGGCGCGTGATCGTGCCCGCCGCTAATGGGTTTGAAACATCGATGACAGAAGGAGAAATCGATGAGTAAGAAAGAATGCATCGCGATGCTCCTCGCAGGAGGACAGGGCAGCCGATTGGGGGCACTCACCCAAAAGATCGCTAAGCCGGCGGTTAGCTTTGGTGGCAAGTTCCGCATTATCGACTTTTCGCTGTCCAACTGCTCCAACTCGGGCATCGACACGGTGGGTGTTCTGACGCAGTATCGCCCCTACCTGCTGCATGCCTACGTGGGCTCCGGCGAGGCGTGGGATCTGGACAGCCGCGACGGCGGCGTGTCGATCCTGCCGCCGTACGAGACGCAGACCGGCGGCGCCTGGTATGCGGGCACGGCCGACGCCATTACGCAGAACCTCGACTACATCAAGGCCAACGACCCCAAGTACGTCCTGATTCTTTCGGGCGATCACCTGTATCGTATGGACTACCGCAAGATGCTCAAGACGCACATTGAGAACAACGCCGACCTCACGGTGAGCGTCATGCCCGTGCCGTGGGAGGAGGCCAGCCGCTTTGGCATCCTGACCACCGACCCCGAGGACGGCCGCATCACCAAGTTCACCGAGAAGCCCGATAAGCCCGATTCGAACCTCGCATCCATGGGCATCTACATCTTCTCGGCCGACGTGCTGATCGAGGCACTCGAGGAGGACGCTCTGGACCAGCGTTCGAGCCACGACTTTGGCAAGGACATCATCCCCAAGCTGCTCGGCGAGGGCAAGCGCCTGTACAGCTACGAGTTCCACGGCTTTTGGAAGGACGTCGGCACCATCGCCAGCTTCCACGAGACCTCGATGGACCTGCTGGGCAACAACCCCGAGTTCGATCTGTTCGACAAGCACTTCCCCATCATGTCCAACATCACCACGCGTCCGCCGCACTACATTGGTCCGGATGGTCGCCTGGACGACTGCCTGGTCTCCAACGGCTGCAAGATCTACGGTACCGCTCGCCACTCGATCCTTTCGACCGATGTCATCATCGAGGAGCGCGCCGTGGTCGAGGACTCCGTGCTGCTGCCGGGTGCGCACGTTAAGAGCGGCGCACACATCTGCCGCGCTATTTTGGGCGAGAACTCCACGGTCGAAGAGGGCGTGAAGCTCGGCTCTGTCGATACCACCAAGGATACGGCCGTCGTTGGAAATGACGTCGTTATCGGGAAGGGGGAATGATCCGATGATCAATCGCAAGGCCATCGGTTATATCACCGCTAACTACTCTTCGACCTACGGCAGCGTGCTGCTCAAGGATCGCCCCATCGCGTCCGTTCCGTTTTTGGGCCGCTACCGCCTGATCGACTTCCCACTGTCCAACATGATGAATGCTGGCATTAAGACCGTCGGTGTCGTCATGCCGGGCAACTATCGCTCGCTGATAGACCACGTGGGCTCGGGCAAGGACTGGGGCCTGGACCGCAAGAAGGGCGGCCTGTTCATGGTGCCCGGCAACGCGTATGGCACCACCAAGGGCGGCATGCGCTTCCTGCTGCGCGACATCATCTCCAACAAGACGCTGTTCCAGCGCTCGGACAAGCCCTATGTTGTGATGATGGGCACCAACATCATCTTTAACATGGACCTCAACACCATCATCGACGCGCACGAGAACTCCGGTGCCCAGATGACCGTGGTGTACTGCAAGGCCACGCGCAATGTCGATGACGAAACCAAACTCGAGATTAACGAGAACGGCCGCCTGACGGGCGTGAGCGCCGGCGTCGTGTACGGCGACAACGCCTCTATGGACTGCTGCATCGTCAACCGCGAGACGCTGCTCGAGATCATCGACCACTACCAGGCCGCCGACTATCTGGACCTGCTCGAGGCACTCCAGGGCGACTTTGGCAACATCGACGTTTGCAGCTACGAGTACAAGGGCGAGGTCGTGGGCGTGTTTAGCGAAAAGTCGCTGTATCGCCGCAGCATGGACCTGCTCGACCAGACCGTGGCCGACCATCTCTTTGACCCCGAGCGTCCGATTCTGACCAAGGCTCACGACGTGCCGCCTTCGCGCTATGCGACCGGCAGCCACGCCTGCAACTCGATCATCTCGGCCGGCTGCATCATCAAGGGCACCGTGCGCAATTCGATCCTGTCGCGCGGCGTTGTGGTTGAGGAAGGCGCTTCGGTGACCAACTCAATCATCAACCAGAGCTGCATCATCAAGAGCGGCGCCCGCGTTGAGAACGCCATCCTGGACAAGAACAACGTGGTTCCCACCAACACTGAGCTTCGCGGCACGCCCGAGAACATACTGGTGCTGGGAAAGGCCCCGTTAACTTCTGATATCACCAACGCGAGCTAGCTTTGGCACCGCAACATCGCTCGTAACATGTAGAATAGCCGCCCGGTTCGCGCCAGGCGGCTATTCTCGAATAACAACATGGGAGACAATATGGCTGATTCCAGCAAAAAGATGCAGATCGTGTTTGCCTCGGCCGAGTGCGCACCGTTTGTAAAGACAGGTGGCCTGGGCGACGTGGCGGGCTCGCTGCCTGCGGCGCTTGTGCGCGCCGGCGCCGAAGTCATCGTGATGGTGCCCAAGTACGCCACCATCAAGGACGAGTACAAGGCGCAGATGGAGCACTTCTCCGACTTTTACGTGAGCCTGGGCTGGCGCAATGAGTACTGCGGGCTCGAGAAGCTCGAGCACGACGGCGTCACCTATATGTTCATCGACAACGAGCGCTACTTTGCGCGCGACTATCCGTACGGCTTCTTTGACGACGGCGAGCGTTTTGCGTTCTTCTCCAAGGCCATTACCGAGAGCCTGCAGCACCTGCCCGAGGGCTTTGAGTGTGACATCCTGCACTGCAACGATTGGCAGACGGCACTGGCGCCCGTGTTCCTGCGCGAGTTCTACCAGGGATTGCCGCTGTACGACCGCGTCAAGACCGTGTTCTCGATCCACAACGTGGCGTTCCAGGGCCAGTTTAGCGACACCGTGATGGAGGATATCCTGGGCGTGGCGCATATTCCCGCGGCAGCTACGCAGCTGCGCTGCGACGCCTGCAGCATCAACTACATGCTAGGTGCGCTGCACTATGCCGATGCCATCACCACGGTGAGCCCCACCTATGCCAACGAGATCCAGACGCCCGAATTTGGCGAGGGCCTGGACGGCGTGCTGCGCGAGCGTTCGTACGCGCTGCAGGGCATTTTGAATGGCATTGACGTGACGGGCTTTGACCCGGCGACCGATAAGCGCATTGCCGCCAACTACACCGTGGAGGACCGTTCCGGCAAGGCCGTATGCAAGGCCAAGCTGCAGGAAGAGCTGGGGCTCGAGGTTCGCGACGACCGTCCGCTCATGGTGATGGTCACGCGTCTGACGCGCCAGAAGGGCCTAGACCTGGTCATGTACGCGCTCGACCGCATCCTGGCCGGCGGCGTGCAGGTGGCGGTGCTGGGCACCGGCGACCGCGACTACGAGGACGGCCTGCGCTACTTCCAGGACAAGTACCCCGGCACCATGGCGGCTCGCATCGAGTTCGATCCGGCACTGTCGCAGCGCATGTATGCTGCCGCCGACATGTTCCTGATGCCTTCGAAGTTTGAACCCTGCGGCCTGTCGCAGATCATCGCCATGCGATACGGCACGCTGCCCATCGTGCGCGAAACCGGTGGCCTGAAAGACACCGTGCAGCCGTACAACGAGTTTACCGGCGAGGGCACAGGTTTCTCGTTTAGCAACTTTAACGGCGACGAGATGGGCGATGCCGTATTCCGCGCGGCGCGTCTGTTCTGGGATAACCGCGAGGCCTGGGATCAGCTGGTCACGCAGGCCATGAGCCAAGACTTTAGCTGGACGCGTTCGGCCGATAAGTATCTGGACCTGTACTTCTTTATGCACCCGGAGATTGAGCGCCCGGCGGCTGTTGTCGACGAGCCAGAGGCTGTTGCTGAGCCGGTGGCCGCTGAGGAGCCCAAGGCCGAGGAGAAGCCGGATGAAGCTGAGCCCGCAAAGGCCGAGCCTGAGGTGAAGGCTGAGGTTGCTCCTGAGGCAAAGGCTGAGGTCAAGCCCGCTGCAAAGCCCGCAGCTGAGAAGACCACGACCCGCAAGACGACCACTAAGAAGGTTACGACGACCAAGTCTGCCGCGACTAAAACAACGGCTGCCAAGGCAACGACCACGCGCAAGCGCACGACCGCCGCTGCCAAAAAGGCCGCCGAAGCCGAGGCTGCTCCCGAGGTAAAGGCCGAGGTCGCTAAGGCCAAGCCGGCCACCAAGGCTCCGGCAAAGACTGCTGCCAAGAAGACAACGGCAGCCAAGAAGACCACGGCAACGAAGTTGACGACCACGAAGGCCGCCACGACCAAGTCAGCCGCAAAGCCGGCAGCCAAGGTCGAGGAGACGCCTGCAGAGTCCAAGGCGGAGGTAACCGTCGAGACCAAGCCCGCCGCCAAGACCACCACGCGAAAGCGCACGACGACGGCCAAGAAGATCACGGCAAAGACCACGACTCCCAAGGCAGAGACTAAGCCAGCTGCTGCCAAAGAGGAGCCCAAGGCCGAGGTAAAGACTAAGCCGGCGCCGAAGGCCGCTGAGGTAAAGGCCGCCCCGAAGGCAGAGGCTAAGCCCGAGCCTGCCAAGGAGACCCCGGTCTCCCCCGCCGCTCCGGCAGAGAAAAAGGCCCCGTCCAAGAAGACGTCCGTCCGCAAGGCCACGGCCACCCGCAAGCGCCGCTAGCCCACAGACGATTCAAAACCTAATCAAACCCTATGTAAGGGGCGCTCCAACCGGGCGCCCCTTCTCTGTAGGTAGTTGGTAAAACGATTTTCTAGGACAACCGTTCGCCGATGGTAAACGGATGTTGTTTATACAGCCTGCGTACAACAGATATACTTATATTCTGTGCGTAAAGCCCATGGCCCGCAGGCCGTGATTCTATTGAACTGGACCGTATAATGAGATTGATTCACAACAGCCGTCTACCGCAGTTTCGCACTCCGTTTGGCGCTGTGACCACTGGAACTTCCGTTTCGCTCTCGGTGATTTTGGAGGATGCCGACCCCAACCAGGCAACGCTTACCCTGCGTACCTGGGTCGATGAAATCGGTGAGTCTCTGTATCCCATGACGCACGAGGGCGACGGCATATTTACCGTAGAGCTTGAGTGCACCGAGCCCTGTCTTATCTGGTACAGCTTTATCTGCAATATCGAGGGCCAGCCCGAGGTCCGTTTGGGCGCACCGCAGGGTCGCACCGGTGGCGAGGGCGTAACCTACAACTACGCCGAGGTCCCGTCCTTCCAGATTACCGTCTACAAGCACCGCGATGTTCGTCCCGAGTGGTACGAGCGTGGCATGGTCTACCAGATCTTCCCCGACCGCTATGCCCGCGACGAAAACTGGCGCGAGCGCACGCTTACCGAAGTTGAAAAACCGCGCAAAGGAATCCAGCGCCGCATGGTCGAGGACTGGAACGAACCGCCCGAGTACGAGCGTGCCGAAGACGGCTCCATCAAGACCTGGGATTTTTACGGCGGTTCGCTCAAGGGTATCCAAAATGACCTGCCCCGCATTGCCGAGCTAGGCTTTACGGCCATCTACCTCAACCCCATCTTTGAGGCCGCGAGCAACCACCGCTACGACACGGCCGACTACACCAAGATCGACCCGATTCTGGGCACCGAGCAGGACTTTACCGAGCTGTGCGAGGCGGCCGAGAAGCTTGGCATTTCCATCATTCTGGACGGTGTGTTCAACCATACGGGCGACGACTCGATCTACTTTAACCGCTACGGCAATTATCCCGGCGTCGGTGCTTGGCAGAGCGAGGACTCGCCGTGGCGCGATGCATTTTACTTCCATGAGGACGGTTCGTATGACTGCTGGTGGGGCGTGGGCAACATGCCCGCCATCAATGAGAGCTCCGAACTGGTGCGCGAGCGGCTCCTGGGCAAGGACGGCGTGATCCGTAAATGGCTGCGCGCCGGTGCCCATGGCTGGCGACTCGATGTGGCCGACGAGCTTTCCGACGACTTCCTGGCCGAGATCAAAAAGGCCGTGCTCGCCGAGAAGCCCGACGCGCTGCTGCTCGGCGAAGTCTGGGAAGACGCCTCCAACAAGATCAGCTATGGCCACCTGCGCCGCTATCTGCAGGGCTCGGAGCTCGACTCCGCCATGGACTACCCCTTCCGCGACATGGTCATCGGCTTTTTGATGGGCTACAAGAACGCTTACCAGGCAGCCGAGGATATCGAAACCCTGCGCGAGAACTACCCGCGCGAGGCACTGGCCTGCGCGCTCAATCTGCTTTCGAGCCACGACCGTCCGCGTATCATCTCGGTGCTCGGCGGTGGCCCCGACGAGTCGCAGCTGCCCGAGAGCGAGCGCAGCAAATGGCGCCTGGACGATAACTCGATGGGCCTGGCCAAGAGCCGTTTTTGGCTGGCGACGCTCATGCAGATGACCTTCCCGGGTGTACCCTCAATCTATTACGGCGACGAGTACGGCTTGGAGGGCCTTACCGACCCGGGCAACCGCCGCACCCTGCCGACCAAGGACCAACTCCACGACTTCGACACACTGGCCATCGTTAAGAACGCGTCTGCCGTGCGCCGTGCGCTGCCCTTTATGGTCGATGGCGAGATCAAGGCCTTTGCGCTCAACGACGAAGTCTTGGCTTACACCCGCACGGGCAAAGACGGCGAGGCCGCGACGGTTATCATCAACCGCAGCCTGCGCAATTCGCACCGCGTGACGATTCCGGCGCTCGGCGAATGCGCGAGCGACGTGATCAGCGGTCACGAGTGCGAGATCCACAACGGTACCGTCACGCTCGACCTGTACCCGCTGGGCTCTTCGATCATCTATCACCATGCCGAGAAGCGTCTGCAGGAGCCGCTCGATCATGGCGCGGGCGTTGTGTGCCACATCACCTCGGTGCCGACCGATGACGGCAAGCCCGGCACAATCGGTGCGCCCACGCGTCGCTTTATCGACCATCTGGCCGCTATGGGCATGCGCTACTGGCAAGTCCTGCCCGTCAACCCGACGGACTTCTTCCGCTCCCCTTACGCTGGGCCTTCGGCCTTTGCGGGCAATATTGACCTGCTGCCCGAGAGTCACGAGGAGCTGGCCGCCGACTTTGCTGCATGGAAGGCTCACGGCGCCGAGGATGCCGACCCGCTGTACACGGCGTTTAAACATCGCAACGCCGACTGGCTCGAGAAATACTGCGTCTACATGGCCGTTAAGAAGTACTTTGAGGGCGAGTCGCGCCACGATTGGCCGGCAGATGTAGCGCGCTACAACGAGTATCTGATCGATGACAAGCGCTTCCACGACGAGGCCGAGCTGCAGGCGTACATGCAGTATCGCTTTGACCTTGCCTGGTGCGAGCTCATGAACTATGCGCACAAGAAGGGCATTGAGGTCATCGGCGATATCCCGATGTATGTCTCGGACGATTCGGCCGACGCGTGGAGCGAGCCCGAGAACTTCTGGCTGTCCGATACCGGCAAGGCGATTGAGATTTCGGGCGCGCCGCCCGACAACTTTGCGCCCGAGGGCCAGGTGTGGGGCAACCCCACCTTCCGATGGGATCGCATGAAGGAGAACGGCTATCGCTGGTGGATGGACCGCCTGCGTCGTGCGTTTTCGCTCTACGACCGCGTGCGCCTGGACCACTTCCTGGGCTTCCACAGCTACTTTAGCATTCCCGCCGGTAAGGCCTGTGCCGACGGCCGCTGGCTGGCAGGCCCGGGCAAGGACCTGTTCCAGACCGCTTATGACGAGCTGGGTCCGCTCAACTTTATCGCTGAGGACTTGGGCTATCTGACGCCCGGTGTTCGCGCCATGGCATCGACCTGCGGTTTCCCCGGCATGGACGTGCTGGAGTTTAGCGACTACGACGTTCGTTGCGGTGTGCATCCCACGCCCGGCAAGATCCTGTACACCTCGACGCACGATACGTCGACGCTGGCCGGTTGGTGCACCCGTACCTTTGCGGGCGGCGATGAACCGAGCGGTGTTGAGGTGGCGGCCAAGCTGATGAGCGACGCGCTGGCAAGCGACGCTCCCCTAGTGATGATGCCGCTACAGGATATCCTGGGACTTGGCGACGACGCGCGCATGAACGTTCCGGGCGTGGCCACGGGCAACTGGACCTGGCAAGCTGACGAGGCGGACATTGCAGCCGCCGAAAACAAAACCGCACAGCTCCTGCGCAACAACCATAGATTCTGGGGCGAAGCGTGATAAAACCCCCGATATAGGGTACAGTTACAGACGTTTGAATTTTTGCGGGCAGAGTAATCTGCCCGCTTTGTGCTGAAAAGGAAGTATTATGGCGCGCTACGATTACAAGTGCTCGAGCTGCGGCAACGTGTTTGAGGTTGAGCATCCCATGTCCGAGACTCCCGAGGTCGTGTGCCCCAGCTGCGGTGCCCCGGCGGCCAAGACGTTCTCGGCCAGCGGCATTAAATTTGAGGGAAGCGGTTTCTACAACACCGACCAGCGAAGCGGCGGCTCCAGCACCAGCGCCACCAGCGGCTGCTGCGCCAACTGCCCGCATAACCACTAGGAACCAAACAGCCCCGCGATCGACACCGATCGCGGGGCTGATTCTTTAGCTACCCAGGTTTCCTTATGAGTTGCGGTGAAATAAGGACTGTTTGGTGGGCAGAAGCCGCTATTCAATCCCTATTTCACCGCAACATATTAGTTACTTACGAATCAGGCGGGCGCAGAAGTGGCCGTCGTAGGAGTCGGCGTTTACTGGCACGCTTTGGAAAAGACCTCGGTCGTTTTGGCGTACGAAAACGAGCTTCTTGGCCTGCTCGAAATCAGGCAGTTGCAGAATCTGTGCCTCGGAGAGAGGCGCCACGGTAAAGCAGGCGCCCTCGGGAGAGGCCAGGAAGGCATCTACGACCTGCGTGTTCTCTTCATCAAATACCGAGCAGGTGGCATAGATAAGTTCACCGCCGGCAGCCACGCGTGCGGCTGCTTCCTTGAGCATCATCAACTGCAGTTTGGGCAACTCGGTCGTAACGTCATTCTCAGTTAGGCGCCACGGGATCTCGGGATGACGACGCATGGTGCCGGTGCCAGAGCACGGCGCATCGATAAAGACCGTATCGAACTTAACCGGCTTGCCAAGCATGGCATCAAACGACGTCAGTACTTCATCAAGCTCGCAGGCATCACCCGAAACCGTACGAACGCCCTGAATACCGGCCTTGTGCAGGCGAGCGAGATTCAGATCGCATTTGCGATCATGCAGATCGAGCGCCGTATGCTGACGCTCATAGCCCGCACGCTTGGCCTGGCACATCATCACATAGGTCTTGGTGCCACGACCGGCACCAATCTCAAGGCAGCTTCCAGGGCGCGTGGCAGCTGTGGCGATAAGCTGCGCATTGAGATCAGATGCCACCGCGGCAGCACGCTCAAACACACCCGATGCAACCGTGACCTGCGCATCTACCGGGGCATGGCAGCCCGGGAAAACGGGCGGGACGAGCTGCGAGACATACGGATCGGGCTTGGTCGCAAAGGCGTTCTCATGCAGGGCCAGCGGCGCGGGGGCCAGATTGCCGGCAAAGTTAAGCGCACCCTCAGGCGTGTCGAACGATGCCATAATGCGAGCGCACAGCCAACGCGGCAGACCCATCAGGCGCGACAGACGAACCAGGCGTCGCTCAGACTCATCTACATCGGACGCCGTGGCAAAGTCCTCAACATTGTCCGCAACCTTATGCAGCACGGCATTGGCCAAGCCAGCGGCGGACTTAGCGCCGCAGCGAACCAGCTCAACACCCTGACTTACAGCAACGCGCCCAGGCGTATGTAAATAGAGCATCTCGAAAGCCGAGATACGAAGCGCCATGCGAACACGCGGCGCAACCTTTTTAGGCTTATCGAGAAACTGGTCGAGCAGCTCGTCCAAAATACCTTGCGTGGCGGCAACACCCAGCGCCAAGCGGGCGGCAAAGGCGGAATCGCGCTGGTCAATAGCTTTGGCGGAAGCACGGGAAGACAACACGTCGCGTGCGTACATGCCGCGGCGATCGGCCTCCATCAACACATCGAGCGCAAGCTTGCGCGCGGGAGACAGCTTGCTCATGACAAAACACCCCACGAAAGATCGGCGCCTTGCAGCCCAGCAGCCCAAGCAGAAGCGGCCATGGCACGCTTGCCATCGGGCTTAACCTCGAGCAGTTCAACCGCACCATCGGAAAGACCCAGGTAAACACGTTTGGCCTTAACGAGAACCTGACCCTCGCCAAGCGAAACATCGGTCAGCGCAGCATCGAGCACACGCACGGTCTTGCCGGCAATCACGCAACGAGCAGGCGCGGTACCGGACGAAGCGAGCACATGACGCACGCAATCGAGCGCCGCCATGTGCGGATCCAGACGCATCTCCAGCTTGGAAATCTTGGCTGCATGGGTCACAAGCGACTCATCCTGCTCAGTCCAAACAGCCGAGCCATCGGCAAGAGAAGGAAGCATATCGGCAAGCAGTTTGCCGCCAAGCTCACCAAGTTCCATGGTCAGCGCCTCAGCATGCTTACCGGCAACCGACGTGGAAGCCTGAGCACAATAAGCACCAGTATCCACGCCATGCCCAATACGCATAATAGAAACGCCAGCAACCTCATCACCAGCGAGAATCGCACGCTGAATGGGAGCAGCCCCACGCCAACGAGGCAACAAGGACGCATGAACATTCACAATGCCGAGCGGCGCCATATGCAGCACCTCATCAGGCAAAATGCAACCATAAGCAGCCACACAGAAAATGTCAGCCTGGGCAGCCTGAAGCGCCTCAACGACCTCAGGCGTCATACGATTTGCCTCAACAACAGGTAGACCAAGCTCAAGCGCCTTGGCCTTAACAGGAGACGGCTCCAACTTTTTACCACGCCCACGAACAGCATCGGGACGAGTAACAACCAGCACAATTTCATTGCCAGCCTCAACAAGCGAAGTCAGCGAAGGCACAGCAAAATCAGGCGTACCCATAAACACAATACGCATAAAGGACGTCTCCCCTCAACCAAAGCCGAGACGGCTACAAATAACAGCGGAAAGCCAAGTACCCAGCTCATCCGCAATAACAATTCAACAAGAACAAATATACCCAAAACCAAAGAAAGAGCCGCAATAAAAGCAGCTCTTTCAGCAAAGCAATTATCAGCGAAGACGCCCCTCCCTGGCTCAACGGCACCCGGGCGAACCGAGCCAGAACAACGCAGTCCCCGGTGCTGAGCGCCCACATATCGTCCCGCGCGCAGTTTCGCAGCGCAGCGAGAATGTTTGAGCACGGGATGATATGTGTGCGCTCAGCACCGGGGACGGTGGGACCTACTCCGTCTCGCCCGGTCGAGCGCCGCGGGCCAGGGCGTCCTGGTACTCCTTGACCGCCTTGAGCCTCTGCATGGGCTTCAATCGCTCGAACATGGTGTTGCCGTGCAAGTGATCGATCTCGTGCTGCAGGCACACGCAGAACAGGTCGCCCGTGGCCTCATAACGAATCAGGTTGGCATCCAAGTCGTATGCCTCAACGACAACATGATCGGGACGCTCGATCTCGCAGCTAATGCCAGGAATGGAAAGGCAGCCCTCGCTAAACGGGATCAGATGGTCGCTCTGCTCAACAATGGCGGGATTAATGAGCACGTACGGGTCATAGTCGTTCTTGTCGCTGTAGTCGCAGTCGATGGTGACGAGTTGAATGAGCTCACCGATCTGCGGGGCGGCCAGGCCGCAACCGCCGTTGTCGAACATCATCTTCTTCATCTTCTCGGCAAGCGCCTCGATCGCCGGGGTGATCTCCTCGATGACGGCGCACTCCTGGCGCAGACGAGGGTCGGGCGACAGTACGATTCCGTTGGCTTCCATGGCCATCCTTTCGGGTTGTTACATCAAATCATAGGCGTCGACGTCAACGCTCACGCTCACGCCGCGCACAGAGCCCACCTCTTTGAGGCAGGCGTCGATATCATCAGAGACATGGTACCCCACGGGCGACTTCACAAGCAGATGGAAGCGGTAACGGTCCTTGGCTCTCTCGATTACACACGAAGCCGGGCCCAGCACCTGCGGCACGGCACTCCCCGCCCGCAAAAAGTCGGGCGCGGCGGCATGCCAACGGCGCTTAAGAAGCTTTGCAATGCGCCCGATGTAGTCCTGCGCGTCGTCTCGGTTCACCGACCACACCAAGATGTTGACCAAGCGAACAAACGGCGGGTACAGCGCGTCGCGGCGCTGGTCCAGGTCGTAGTCGGTAAAGATCGAACGGTCGTGCTCAGCGACGGCGCGAATGACCGGATCCTCGGGCAGGTAGGTCTGGATGATCACCTCGCCGGGGCGATCGCCGCGACCGGCACGGCCCGCCACCTGTTCCAGCAAATCGTAGGCGCGCTCCCCTGCGCGAAAATCAGGCAGCTTTAATGCAAAGTCGGCATTGACCACGCCCACGAGCGTGACCTCGGGAAAGTCAAGACCCTTTGCGATCATTTGGGTGCCCAGCAACACGGCGCAATCGGCCGCATCGAACTGCTCGAGCAGCTTTTTGTGTGCATCCTTGCCGCGCGTGGAATCGGCATCCATGCGAATAATGGCGACGTCCTCGGGAAGCATCTGGTGCAGCGCGTCCTCGATCTGTTGAGTGCCCAGACCCATTTTTGCCAGGTAGCGACTGCCGCATTTGGGGCAACGGCTCGTGGCCGCCGGATACGGCTGCACGCGCCAGGACGATCCGCAAGTGTGACACTGCAGCGTGTGCGTGCGCTCGTGATACGTAAGCGCGGTGGAGCAGTGGTTGCAGGTGGGCACGCAGCCGCACTCGCGGCACATCAGGAATGGAGCAAAGCCACGGCGATTGTGCAACAGCACGGCTTTTTCGCGGCGCTCGACCACACACTCCAGGCCTTCCATCAGCGGTTTTGAGAACATGGATCGACTGCCGTGCGAGAACTCGCGGCGCAGGTCGGCAATGCGGACTGTCGGCAGCACGGCGTGTCCCGGGCGCTCGGGCATCTCGACGCGCGTCCAGGTAGCACCATTATACGTGCCACGGCGGCAGCGGTCGAGCGCTTCGGCAGAAGGCGTGGCCGAGCCCAACACGAGCGGGCAGCGGTAGCGCCGCGCCATCTCGGCCGCCACCTCGCGCGCGTGGTAGCGCGGACTAGAGCCCTGCTTATAGCTGGTCTCGTGCTCCTCGTCGATGATGATGAGGCCTAGATCGCCGAGCGGGCAAAAGAGCGCCGAGCGGGCACCGACGACCACGCGCGCCGCACCACTGGCGACCATATCCCACTGGTCCAGACGCTCGCCGGCCGAAAGCCGCGAGTGAAACACGGCGACCGTCTCGCCAAAGCGCGAGCGGAAGCGGCCGACGGTCTGGGCCGTCAGCGAGATCTCGGGCACAAGCACGCAGGCCGAGCGACCGGCCGCGAGCACGCGCTCGATAGCTGAGAGGTAGACCTCGGTTTTACCAGATCCGGTGACGCCGTCGACAAGGACCACGTCGCCATGGGCGTCCAGACGGGCGCGCTCAATCTGCGCGAGTGCCTGTTGCTGACCGTTGGTAAGGGAGACCGGCGCCTTACCGCTTGCCGAGGACAGCGTGGTCTGCTCGCTGCAGCCACGCCA